>NZ_CASGGV010000123.1:0-2275 GCF_949319125.1 Frankia sp. Hr75.2
CACAACAGGTCGGCCTGGACAGGCACCTACCTGATCGGACAGTCCCTCCGCCTACTGCATGCGCCCGGACAAGGCTCGGCCGACGGTGGAGACCTCGCCACGCCGCGGCCGGTCGGTAGGTGTGAACGTCGACGGACGGCTGGGTAGCCCGGAACCACCAGGTGTACGGAACGCGCGTTCGACTCGGGAAGCGATGCCGCTGCCGGTGTGGTCACGGGGCATCATCCCTGGTCAGGGTCGCATGGCGACCGGTCGAACAGTGATTTCAGGGCCGGTAACCAAGATCCAGCGGTTTTTATTGTGGTGCGTTAGGTCCACCTGGTAGGTCGATGGGTAGGCGCGACGGTGGCGTCTGGCTGAGCGTCTTTTTAGTTGAGGGCGTTCGTGCTCGCGGCGGGGGTGGGTGAGGAGTCGGGGATGGTGGGGAGGTGCAGGACGGAGCCGCCGGTGCCGGTGGCGACGGTCACGTCGACGGGTGCGGGGTTGGGGGTGAGGGTGTCGGCGGCGCCGCCGGAGAGCCGGATGGCGATGCGGTGGCCAGCGGCGAATCGATAGTGGTCCGCGCGGATCTGCAGGTCGAACGTGATGAGTGTGCCTACGGGTGCCGGTGTCGGTGTGGTGTGCGAGGTGCGGTGGCTTGCGCGCAGGAATCCGTTGTTCACCAGGGCTGAGGTGCCATCCGGGGCGATGTCGAGGAGTTCGGCGTAGAGGTTGGCGTCGGGGCCGGACAGGGATGCCCGCAGGGTGAGTGCGGGGTGGCCGAGCATCGACGTCGCCTGGGTGAGCGGTGCGGTTTGGAACGTGGCTGATCCGGCGGGGCTTGCCGGGTCGGCGGGCTGGTGGAACGTGGCGGACCCGCTCGTGCCGCGGTCTGCGGACAGTGTGCCGTCCTGGCTCAGGGACAGCGTCTGCGTCCGGGCGCCATTTTTGGGGTTGTAGTTCGAGACCTCGCGCCAGCCGTCGCCGATACCGGCGGGGCCTTCGTAGCTCACGAAGGTGGGGCGGGTCGGGATCGGGACGTCGGGCAGGTTCTTGACCCAGCGGTCGAACCATGCCAGCAGCAGGCCGGGAGCGAGTCCCTCGGGGTTACACAGGCCCGGGCAGTTGGGGAAGGCGATCGGTGAGAGATGCTGCCAGGGTCCGTAGATCGCCCAGGTCCGGTTGAGAGCACCTTCGATGTTGGCCAGGGTGCCCGATCTGAAGTACTGGTCTTCCCACCCGCCGACGGTGAGCACGGGAACTTTGATCGCGCTGTAGCGGCCGGTGAAGGATCGCTCCTGCCAGTAGGAGTCGAAGGTCGGGTGCTCGCGGTTGGCGGCGTACTCAGCGGCGGCGTCGATACGGCCCTGGCTGAGGAGCTGGGCAGTACCGGGCCAGTTGTCGATGGTCCCGCCCTCGGTGGTCTTGATGCCGCCCGGGTAGATGACGTCGTCGTAGAGGCTCGCTGGGGGTTGGAGGGGCGCGATGGCCAGCAGGTGCGGCGCCTGCTCGATGGCGGCGCCGTAGGTGGTCTGGCCGCCGTAGCTCTCGCCGAACATGCCGATGCGCCCGTCGGAGAACGGCTGAATCGCCAACCATTCGATGAGGTCACGGGCGTCTCGGCTGTCCTGGGCCGACATGGCATGCTGCCAGGTCCCACCGGAAGGTCCGGTGCCCCGCACATTGCAGACCAGACCGTTGTAGCCGCGGGTGGCGAAGTACGCAGCCTCGCTCTCGAAGGTGGAGCGGATAACGGCATACGGGGTGAACTCGATCACCAGTCCGGGAAACCGGCCAGCAGCCGGGGCGCCGTTTTCGGCGGGACGCACGAGCGAGCAGTCGAGCTGGGTACCGTCTCCCGCGGGCACCTTCACAGAGGTCCGCGTCGAGTCGAACGTCGCCGGACGGGTGTACGACCACCATGCGTTGGTCGCCGCCGACAGCGGTGCCGTTTCGGTCGGACGCGGGCCACTCGCCGACACCGCTGTGCTGTCCGGGGACGACGCCGAGCACGCGGTTATCGCCATCGCCACCGCCGCCAGCACGGGCCAGAAGCGTCCGCGCCCCCGCGACCGCAGGAATCTCCCGCGCCTCGGCGACACAACCTGTCCGGCGCTCACCGTGGCACCTCGCTCGACACCGTCCGCGCCCTCACGGGGGGGCGGGCTGGGCATGCGATGGTCCGTCCTGTTAGTCGGCGCCGGCGGGTCGGGCTGGTGACCGCGGCGAGCCTCCGCGATCAAAGCCTCTGTCTCGGCTGCGTTCAGCAGATTAGGGTGCGCACGCAGCGGGCTAG
>NZ_CASGGV010000124.1:0-2214 GCF_949319125.1 Frankia sp. Hr75.2
AACCAGGCGATCTCGTACCGCACCTGGATATAGCCGGCCCCCCGGAGGGTCACATGGTCGCCGCGGTACATCATCACGTACTTCCCGCCGATGTAGCCCGGCACGGGGTTCTGGTACTTCCCCGCCACGGCGGTCACCTCGCCGTCGGGGCGGCTCGGCAGCGGTCCAGGGACCTGTAGCTTCGGCGGCGCATCGTCGACCTCGTCGACGGTGCTGCCGTATGCACCGGTATCGGTGCCCGGCGATGGCGTGCCGGTCGCCGCCGCCGACGGGGGCACGCTTCCCGGCGGTGTCGCCGGGGTGGCGCCGCCCGAGGGTGCCCCAGAAGGACTCGCGGTCACCTCTGCCGAGGTCGCCTCCGCCGCGGGCGTGGTCGGCGCCGCGGACGCGATCGGGGCCAGGGCCGAGGTCGGCGCGGCCGTCGGAGCACCGCTGCCTGCCTGCGATCCGGGCCCGGGGAGGCATCCCGCCAAACCGATCGTGACCGCCAGCGCCGCCGGCATCATGGCTACAGCCAACGGCATGCGGCGCTTGGCGCGACGGACGTCTATCCCCTCGTCGTTGATCCTCACTATGTCCAAGTCCTTCCAGGTCGTGTCGCCCTCGTTCCCCTCCGCAGGGGAGACGGCAGCCCCGGCGGGTCGGTAGCGCAACAGACAATCGCAATCCGGACAACAGGCCCGACCTCGGCGCTCGCGGCGCGGCGGCCGCTCGCCGTTGTTCGACTCGTGATCGCGCCGTGTGTTGTCCCCAGCCGGGCACCGCGTCTCCTGAAGCAGGAGGTGGGAACGCTGTGCATGCTGACGGACCGTGCCAGGCCGCGGCGCCGGACGCCGGAGCGCGGGATGCGCAAGCCCGCGAGGCCGGGGAACCGGACGCGGTCACGGTCGGGGCCGCCCAACGCGGCGACCGGCAGGCGCTGGACTCCCTGATCGCCTGGTATCTGCCGCTGCTCTACAACATCGTGGGCCGGGCGCTGGGTGGCCATGCCGACGTGGATGATGTCGTCCAAGAAACGGTGCTGCGGGCCATCCGCGGACTCGGCGAACTGCGGGATCCCGCCAGGTTCCGCCCGTGGCTGGTGGCGATCGCGGTACGGCAGGTGCGGGACCGCGCACGGGCACGCCGGGCGGCTCCGCTACCGGACGGCGATCTACACGGCCCGCTGGAGCCCGCTGATCCGGGCTCGGACTTCGTCGGCCTGACGATCACCCGGCTCGACTTGTCCGGGCAGCGGCGTGAGGTCGCCGAGGCGACGCGGTGGCTGGATCCCGCCGACCGGCACCTGCTGTCGCTGTGGTGGCTGGAGGTGGCCGGCGAGCTGACCCGCGCGGAGGTCGCCGCCGCGCTCGCGCTGAGCCCGCGGCGGGTCGCCGCCCGAGTACAGCGCCTAAAAGCGGAGCTGGACGCAACAAGGATCGTCGTACGGGCGCTCGCCTCACGGCAGCGGTGCCTGGGGCTGACGGAGCTGACCGGGGAGTGGGAAGGGCGCCGGGACGCCGTCTGGCGACGGCGGGTCCTGCGGCATACCCGGGCATGCGCGGTGTGCACCCGCCACCGCGACGATCTCTTCCCGGCGGACACTCTGCTGACCAACCTGGGACTCGTGCCCGTGCCGGTCATGCTGCAGGCCGCGGTGACCGGCGCCCATGCTGCTCCTGTCGCGCCGGCGATCATCGGTGGTGGCGCCGCGTCCGGCTTCGGCGCAGCGAGTGCGTCCGGACTGGTCTCGCACACGGCCGCGCTGACCACGGTCGGGGCCGCGACGGTGGCGGCTGCCGTCACCGGCATGGTCGTCCTCTGGCCTTCCCCGCCACCCGCGCCCGGGGTCCCGCATCCGCGGCCTGCGGCGTCGGCAACCCCGCACGGCGCATCGCCTGGAACGGCGCCGGCCACCCTCCCGGCGCCCGCGGTTGGGCCCACGGCGGCTCAGCCGACCCCGACCCCGACCCCGACCGTCCTGCTACCCACCGCTCCCGCCCTGCCCAGGTACGGGCAGAACGTTGACACGGCGGATCAGGCGCCGCCCATGGATCGCCGCCCGGGCAGCCTGCCGCGCCGGCCCGAGGACCCAGCTGTGACGGCCGTGGGCGGCAGCTACCAGAATCCGTACTCTGGAGCGCCCGGCAGCAGCTACGTCATGACGCATCGGGGCGAAAGCATCACGTTGCGGGGGCGGGGGTACGTCCAGGTCCGGTACCAGATCGCGTTCTC
>NZ_CASGGV010000125.1:0-2209 GCF_949319125.1 Frankia sp. Hr75.2
GCTGTTACCCCGAGCCCACTGGGACATTTTCTTCGTCACCCCGGCCACCGTGCTGCGCTGGCACCATGATCTCCTCGCACGACAATGGACCCACCCACGCAAGACACCCGGACGGCCATCGATCCGCCGGGAGATCCGCGAGCTGGTCCTGCGCCTCGCGCAGGAGAACCCGGCCTTGGGACACCGCAGGATCCAAGGAGAACTCGCCGGGCTGGGCTACCCGGTCGGGGTCGCCACCATCTGGCGGATCCTGCACCGCACCGGTGTCGACCCCGTGCCCCGGCGGATCGACACATCTTGGCGCACGTTCCTGTCCGCCCAGGCCTCCGCCATCCTGGCCTGCGATTTCTTCACAGTGGACACCATGTTCCTCCAACGGATCTACGTGTTCTTCGTCGTCGAACACGCCACCCGCCGTGCCCATGTCCTTGGAGCAACGAAACACCCAACCGCGGCATGGATCACCCAGCACGCCCGGAACCTGCTGATGGATCTCGAAGATCGCAGCCGCAGGTTCCGGTTCCTCATCCGTGACCGCGATACAAAGTTCACGGCTTCGTTCGACGCCGTCTTCACCGCAGCCGGCATCGACGTGGTACGCACACCGCCACAGTCACCCCAGGCAAACGCGATCGCGGAACGCTGGGTCGGCACCGCCCGCCGCGAATGCACCGACAGATTATTGATCGTCTCTGAACGGCACCTGACCACCGCCCTCACCAGCTACGCCGAGCATTTCAACACCCAGCGGCCTCACCGCTCCCTCGGCCAGCATCCGCCCGACTCACCACCCGTGGTCACCCCGACCCCGGGTTCCACCGTCCGTCGCACACGCATCCTCGGCGGGCCGATCAACGAGTACCGCAACGCCGCCTGACGACACCCCCTGACGATCACGTCAGCCGCAAAAGGCCAGCTCACAGGCCGAAACCCGAATTTCGGAGCCCCACAGCCTCGGGAGACCAGACTCGTTCGGCGATCGCCTGGTACAGCTGGGCACCACATCCGTAGGCTCCACTCTCGATCATCGGGGTGGACGAACCTCCTTGTCCGCGCCCATCGGGCTACTGCGGGACGGGGCGCGTCGTGTCATTCAGTTGCAGACGTGCTGGTAGCGAGTACTAAGTTCTCCGTAGCCAGAAGTGTCTGCGTGTGGAGGACGACGGGACGGGCCCGATCGGACAGGCTGGTGCCGTACCTCCGATCAGATCCGGAGACTCAACCCCTCCCCAGATCTTCCGGTGGACGGCACCCTGACCGGATCTTCCCGCCAGACCGGTCGACACGCTCCTCCAATGCCAGGCGAGCGAGCGACACGACAGGGAGAGTCATGCGTAAACGACTTATCTTTATCGGCGTGGCCATCGCGTCGTTGGCCGCCTGCGGCCCGGTCGAATCGACCGAATTCTCCCCCGTGAATACGGTGAGCACGCCGTCCGTGTCGACGAACCCAGGAATCGGAATCGGGGGCGGTACCCCCACCTACGTCAGACAGTTCCGCCAGCAGTTTCCCGGGTTGGCGGAGGGGAAAACCGACGAGCAGATCCTCAGCGACGGCGAGGCCGACTGCTCGGACATGGCCACCACCAGAAAGATCACTATGCCCTCGATGGCGAAGCGTTACGGCTTGAGCGACTCGACAGCCGACCAGTTCACACTCCACAACATCGCCCTGCTGGCAACGTTCACCCTCTGCGGGATCCGCTGACACTCACTCTCCCGCTCCGGCCCTGCCAGCCTCGGGGAGCGTCACAACGGTGCTGACAACTTCCATGGGAACGCAAGGCCGCACCCAATGCTCAGTACGCCACCAGCAACCAGCAACCAGCTCGAATCCGTTCGTCTTGACGTAGGAGTCCTCGACCTGATCCTGGTCGGAGATACATATGGACGGCGACTTTGCATATCTGAGGTTCATGCCGACAACCGTCCAGAAGGAGATCTCCTACCCATCGAGATCACTCTTCCGATGGTGCAGTCAGTTACACCATGGATTCGGGAGAGAATGCCCTAGTCGCCGACCGCGGGCGGCGGCATCATCAAACAAAGATTCATACCTCACCATTCACAATAGGAGATACTCATGAGTTCGGTGTTCTCGCCGAGACATCGAGGCCAGTGCTCCTGTTTCTAGCCCCACTCCCGCTGCTCCCGCTCCCAGTCAGCCCTGGCCGCGGCCACCGCCTTCGCCCTCGCCCTCGCCCTCGAT
>NZ_CASGGV010000126.1:0-2192 GCF_949319125.1 Frankia sp. Hr75.2
CTGGGCCCGACGTGGGCTGGTAGACCTGGGCGGGGTCGAGGGCGAGGTTGGCCTTGGCCTGGGCGGACAGGGCGTCGGCGATGACCTCGGCGTGGCCGGCCTCGATGCCGTCGAGGGTGGCGCGCACGACGTCGGCCGGGTCGTTCTTGTCCATTTCCACACCCGCACCCATGTCGGTGTCCGTCGGGCCGAGGATGAGCCCGGTGACCTGCGTGTTCTGAGAGGCGAGTTCGAGGCGGACGCTGTTGGTCAGGCTCCAGGCGGCCGCTTTGGCCGCGCAGTAGGAGCTGGTGTGTTCGCTGGGGGCCCAGGCGCCTGCCGACAGCACGTTCACGATCGCCCCACCCCCACCTGCCCTCAGAATCGGGGCGAAGGCGCGGATCATGTTCAGCGGGCCGTAGTAGTGGGTGTCCATCTCCAGCCGGATCATGTCCATGTCGCTGGTCGTCAGGTTGGTGAACGTCGCGACGCCGGCGTTGTTGACCAGCAGGGTCACGTCGCCGGCGGCCTTGGCCGCGGCGGCGATGGAGGCCGGGTCGGTGATGTCGAGGGAGAGCACCTCCGCCCCCGGTACGGTGACGCTGTCGGGACGGCGCGCGGTGGCGTACACCTTGGCCACGCCATGTTGCAGGAGCTGGGCGGCGAAGTGGCGGCCCAGCCCGCGGCTGGCGCCGGTGACGAGGGCCACGGAGCCGGCGATCTGCATGTCAGACATCCTTTGCAGGAGAGAAGCGGAAGAGCGGCATCAGCAGGAACACGTTCATCGGGCGGGACCTTCTCTGGAGATCACGCCGCGGCGCGATCAGGGTTCGACGAGGGGCGGATCAGGGCAGCCGGTGCGGTGTCAGCGGCTGAAGACGCGCTCGGCCGCGTCGCGGTGGGTGGTGTGCAGCTCCCAGCAGACGGGGGAGATCTCCTCGGGCTGGGCCACCGGCGCGCCGGGGATGACGGCGGTGCCGATCGACACGTCGATGCCGACATGGAACCCCATCTCGTGCTGCACATGGGACGGGTCGGTCTCGGACGGACTGGTCAGGATGGTGGAGCCAAGCGTCCCCACCGGGGAGTACTCCAGGACATCGATCCCGCCGAACTGCGCGGCGGCGTCCTTGAACGCCTGGGTGAGCCCGTCACGGTCAAGTACGTCGGCGGGGAACGCGGCGGCGGTGATGCCCTCAGCGCCGAGCTTGCCGACGAGCTCGTCGAGCTTGGCGCGGTTGCGGGCGATCAGGGCGACGTCGAGGCCGTGGGAGCCGAAGGTGCGGGCGATGGCCAGACCCAGCTGGGGGCCGGCACCGACGATGGCGATGGCGGGCATGGTGAACCTTTCGAGAGGCTATATGGATAGGGCTATCCGAATCGGCGATCCGGATGGCCCTATCCGGTTTGCTCGACCACGGTAGCACGAGAACCGGATAGGCCATTCCGATTCGTTAGGCTGGGGGCATGAACCCCGGGGCCCAGCACACCGACGGCACCGCCGAGCCCGCCGCCCAGCCGTTGCGCAGCGACGCCGAGCGCAACCGGGCTCGGATCATCGCCGCCGCGCGGAAGGTGTTCGGGCGCGACGGCCTGAACGCCTCCATGGCCTCGGTGGCCCGCGAGGCGGGGGTGGGGATCGCCACCATCTTCCGCCGCTTCCCCAGCAAGGAGGAACTGGTCGCCGCCGTCTTCGCCGACCGGATGGACACCTACGTCGCCGCGGTCGCCGCGGCCCTGGACCACCCCGATCCGTGGGACGGATTCGCGGGGTTCATCGAGACGGTCTGCGCGATGCAGGCCGCCGACCGCGGCTTCGCCGACATCCTGACCATGACCTTCCCCACCGCCAAAGCTCTCGAAGCCCGCCGCGCCGAGGCGTACAACGGCTTCCTCGAACTCATCGCCCGCGCCCAGGACAGCGGGCACCTACGCGAGGACTTCACCAGCCGGGACCTGGTCCTCCTGCTCATGGCCAACGCCGGCGTCGTCAACGCCACCGGCGACGCCGCGCCCGACGCCTGGCGCCGTCTCGTCGCCCTGATGATCCAGTCCTTCCAGGCCCCCGCCCGCGGCCCTCTGCCCGACCCACCCGGGGAAGCCGCCCTCTACCAGGCCATGCTCCGCGCCAGCCAGGGCATCACCTCACCCGAACCGGGAAAAGGCAGCTGACGTGGTCAAGCACAGATGATGAGTGATCAGTCGTTTGTCTC
>NZ_CASGGV010000127.1:0-2139 GCF_949319125.1 Frankia sp. Hr75.2
CCGGCGGGGTGTAACCGTGGATCTCGTGCTCGGCGATGCGCCACACACCGTCCGGCTCGCGCCGCTGGAGCTGGCGGTGGTCGAACACGGACCGCGCGGTGAACGGCCCGTCGCCCTCAAGCGTGAACGCCGCCGCCGTGTATTCGACCGCTGTGCGATCGGCATCGAGCGACCAGGCCCGCAGGTTCGTGATCAGGTGTCGGCCACGCAACGGCGACATACCGCGCTCCATCACGGACCGGACGGCGTCCCTCCCGTGGGCCTGGAACACCGTCGCGTCCTCGGTGTACAGCGCCAGCGCGGCGTCCACGTCGCGGGCGTCGAACCGGCTGAACAGCTCGGCCACGAGCGCCTCGGCTGTTAGCCGCCGCGCGACTTCCGCACTGTCGGGAACCACTCCTGGATCGCGCATACGCAGTGTCTGCCCATCGTCGGCGGCGAGCATTCGGCTAAGCCTACTCCCACGGGCCCGGGCCAGAACCGCGCCCGGGACGGTCCGGGTGACGGGAACGGAGTCCCTGAACGGCCAGCGGCTGCCCCGTCAGACCGAGGCTGCCGCGTACTTCGCCTGTCTGGAGGCGATGCAGAACGCAGCCAAACATGCGCCGGGTGCCGCCGTGTGCGTCGACATCGGGCTGGCCGACGGGGTCCTCAGCTTCACGGTCAGTGATGATGGTCCCGGCTTCGATCCGGCCGCCCCGGAAGGCGGTGGCACGGGCCTGCTCGGGGATGGCGGACCGGGTGGGCGCGGCGGGGGGCGCCCTGAGCATCCGCTCGGCGCCTGGAAACGGCACCACGGTTTCCGGGAGGCTACCCGCGTCCCCCTTACCTCCCTGGTCCGCCGGATAAGGCGGCACCACTCGCCCGCTGTCTCAGCGCATTCACCCCTATAGGGATACGCGATGCGACGCACTTCCCGCACGCGGTGTTCCTGCTTGATCTCGACGGCGACAACGTCGCCGGTGGACGCCGGCGAACAGGTCACGGCCGACCGAAACCGGCCGCACCTGGCCGCCGGGATGCGCGCCGAGCGGTAGGTGCCCATGCTGGTGCGGTCCGAGGGTTCGCCGCCGAAGGAGCGCCATGATCGAACTGCTGGCCCCGATGCCGCTGTCGTCATGGGCAGGCACCAAAGAGACGCTGCACCGGTACGTGCAGGTCGTAGGAAAGATCCGGTTGAGCGCCAGCCCACGTCGGAACCACTGGTGGAACGTCCCGTTCCACCTCACCGGCCGCGGTATCACGTCCCGTCCGATGGGCCTCGTCGACGGTAACCCGATTTTCACGATCGACTTCGACTTCGTCGGACACGACCTCGTCGTACACAGGCTGGACGGCGAGACGGTGTCGTTCCCGCTCGCGGGGCGATCGGTCGCGTCCTTCTACCATCAGACGCTCGAGGCGCTCGGAGCGCTCGGCATCACGGTGCACATCGACCATCCGCATCCCTTCGACCTTCCCGACTCCGCCCGGCCGTTCCAGGACGACACGGAACACGCCGCGTACGATCCGGCACAGGTGACGCGCTATTGGCAGTTGCTCAGTCAGGTCAACCTGATCCTGGAGGAGTTCGCCGGCGGCTTCTCCGGCAAGGTCAGCCCGGTGCACCATTTCTGGCATACGTTCGACCTGTCCCATACCCGCTTCAGTGACCGCCGGATCGACCAGCCTACCGACGTCGACCCGGTGACACGCGAAGCGTACTCACGTGAGGTCATCAGTTTCGGATTCTGGTTCGGCGACGCCTCCATGCCCGAACCGGCCTTCTATTCCTACACCGCCCCCGAACCCGCCGGAATCACCGACGGGCGGCTACGACCAGACGCCGCTCTCTGGACGCCACGCGGCAGCAGCCACCTCGCGGTACTACCCCTGGGCGCCATTCAGGACAGCCCCGACCGCCGGGGCACAGTCCTCGACTTCTACGAAAGTGCCTACCGCGCCGGAGCAACCCGAGCCGGATGGGATATCGACCGGCTTACCTGCCCGCACGGCATCACCGACCCCCAGCTGGCTCCCTCCATGGCATCCACCGGCAGCGCCACGCGGTAACACCCGGGGCACCGTCCGGGCCGGCGCACGATTATCGGCACGCCGTTTCGGGGGCGCACAGTGACCAGCAGTTGGGGCGTGACCAAT
>NZ_CASGGV010000128.1:0-1983 GCF_949319125.1 Frankia sp. Hr75.2
GAGCGTGACCGGCCGTGGATCGTCCGGACCTACGCGGGTCATTCGAGTCCGGCGGAGAGTAACGCTCTGTACCGGCGCAATCTGGCGAAGGGGCAGACGGGTCTGTCGGTGGCCTTCGATCTGCCGACGCAGACCGGGTACGACCCGGATCATGTGCTGGCGCGTGGTGAGGTCGGGAAGGTGGGTGTGCCGGTCGCGCATCTCGGTGACATGCGGGCGTTGTTCGAGCAGATCCCGTTGGGCCGGATGAACACGTCCATGACCATCAACGCGACGGCGATGTGGTTGCTGGCGTTGTACCAGGTGGTGGCGGAGGAGCAGGGTGTCGCGGCCGAGGAGCTGACCGGCACGACCCAGAACGACATCATCAAGGAGTACCTGTCGCGGGGGACGTATGTGTTCCCGCCCGGCCCGTCGTTGCGGCTGATCACGGACATTGTGGCGTACACGGTGACGGAGATCCCGCGCTGGAACCCGATCAACATCTGTAGCTATCACCTGCAGGAGGCGGGTGCGACGCCGGTGCAGGAGTTGGCGTACTCGTTGTGCACGGTGATCGCGGTGCTCGACGCGGTGGTCGCTTCCGGTCAGGTGCCGGCGGAGCGGATGGGTGAGGTGTGTGCCCGGATGTCGTTCTTCGTGAACGCCGGGGTGCGTTTCGTGGAGGAGATGTGCAAGATGCGGGCGTTCGTCGCCCTGTGGGATGATCTGCTGCGGACTCGTTACGGGGTGACGGATCCGCGTCACCGCCGGTTCCGTTACGGGGTGCAGGTCAACTCGTTGGGGTTGACCGAGGCGCAGCCGGAGAACAACGTGATCCGGATCGTGTTGGAGGCGCTCGGGGTCACGTTGTCGAAGGATGCCCGTTGCCGCGCGTTGCAGCTGCCTGCGTGGAACGAGGCCCTCGGCCTGCCGCGTCCGTGGGATCAGCAGTGGTCGTTGCGTATCCAGCAGATCCTGGCCTATGAGACGGATCTGTTGGAGTACCCGGATCTGTTCGAGGGCTCGGTGGTGGTGGCCCGGCGGGTCGAGGAGCTGGTTGCCGCCGCGACCGAGGAGATCGACCGGGTGCAGGCGATGGGTGGGGCTGTCGCCGCTGTGGAGAGCGGCTACATGAAGTCCCGGTTGGTGGCCTCGCAGGCGATGCGGCGGGCGCGGATCGAGTCCGGTGAGGACGTTGTTGTCGGGGTGAACCGGTTCACCGAGACCGAGCCGAATCCGCTGCTCGCCGACCTGGACGCGGCTGTGCAGACGGTGGACCCGGCTGGTGAGGAGGCGGCTCGGGTTCAGGTCGCGGCGTGGCGGGCCGCCCGTGATGCCTCCGTTGTCGACGAGGCGCTGCTGGGGTTGCGTGAGGCGGCGAAGACGGATGCGAACCTGGTGCCGGCGACGCTGGCGTGTGCTCGTGCCGGTGTGACGACGGGGGAGTGGGCGGGTGTGCTGCGTGAGGTGTTCGGTGAGTACCGTGCGCCGACCGGGGTGTCCGCGGCGCCGTCGGCCGCCGCCGCGGGCGCCGGGCTGGGGGAGGTGCGTGACCTGGTGGCCGTGACCGCCGGTGAGTTGGGTCGCCGGCCGCGGCTGCTGGTGGGTAAGCCCGGGTTGGACGGGCATTCCAACGGTGCCGAGCAGATCGCGGTACGGGCCCGTGATGTGGGCTTTGAGGTGGTCTATCAGGGGATCCGTCTCACGCCGGCGCAGATCGTCGCCGCGGCTGTGGAGGAGGACGTCCACGTGGTCGGGCTGTCGGTGCTCTCCGGTTCGCATATGAACCTGGTGCCCGAGGTGCTGGACGGGCTGCGTGCGGCTGGTCTCGGGGACGTCCCGGTCGTGGTCGGCGGGATCATTCCGCCCGCGGACGCGGAACGCCTGGCGACGCTCGGTGTTGCGGCCGTCTTCACACCGAAGGACTACGGGCTGACCGACATCATGCGTGGCATCGTGAACATCGTGCGCACCTCAAACGGCCTCGCGAGTGCCTGAACC
>NZ_CASGGV010000129.1:0-1839 GCF_949319125.1 Frankia sp. Hr75.2
CGACGCCGACAACGAAGGCTGATGTCGTCGGAGCGAGCTCGATCCCAGCGGATGCCATCGACGCGGTTCGAGTCGTCGACCGTGACGGCCTGGTGCTCGCCGTCGCTCACCCGCGGGGCAGCGAGTAGGCCACCGTCGCGTCTGGACACGGAACCTCGGACGGAGCTGTGATTATCGGTGCGACCTGTCGGCTACCCACAGCCGGTTCGGCCGGTCCGCGGCGAAGTTGCGTCGGACCAGGTCCGCGAGCCGCTCGGCCGCCGGATCCGCCACCGTGGTCCGCCGCTTGTGGTCACCGCGGACCGCGCCGACCAGGCCCAACTCGCCCATCAGCCGCTCCACCGTGCGGTTCCCAGCCTCGTCAGTGGAACCGCTATAGCCATTTCTGTCAACCGGGTGCGAGACGGAATATCCTGTATGTCTCTATTGGAATGATAATTGAGTATTAATACGATAATTGAGTATAAATACCCTGTGTGGGGCTGGTGGCCGGGCCTGGCCTGGTTGGTGGTGGTCGGGTGAGTGGGGCGCGAGGCCGAGGGGCGAGTCGTTCTACTCCCGAGTAAACATTGGCAACGTCATGATCAGCGGCTATAACCCTCTCTGAGAGATCTCGGTGTATTCGCTGCTAGTGACGCTGCACGGACCGATTCGGTCGTTGTCATGCCCTCTCCAGGACCAAGGAAGCGAGCTGCGTCGTGCTCACTGCTGCGAGACGAGCCGGGCGGAGCCTACTGGTGATCTTACTCGTCACCATGGGCGCGGTGGCGTTGCCGGGCCTGGCGCCAGGTTCGGCGGTCTCGGTCATCCTCGGCGAGAACGCGACCCCGGAGGCGATCGCAGCACTGAACACGAAGCTGAGCATGGACAAACCGCTATGGTCGCAGTACCTGAACTGGCTCTGGGATGCGGTGTGCGGTGACCTGGGCGCCTCGCCGGTGACCGGGCAACCTGTCGTCGTCGAGGCGATCGGCGAGCGGCTGCCGATGACGTTGGAACTGGCGGCGTTGGCACTTGTTTTTGTTCTCCTCGTCGCCGGGGCGCTGGCCGTGGTGTCCGCGACGTGGCCCGGGACGGCGATCGATCGGGCGATCACCGCACTGTCCTCGGGTCCTCTCGGTACCCGCCTTCATTGCGGGCCCCGTGTTGACCTACGTCTTTGCGATGCAGCTTGGTCGGCTCCGGTGACGGGGTGGTCCCACCCTCGCCTGGTCGTCGCGGGAGTTCGTCATGGCCGAGCGGAACATGGGCGAGAGCCGCCGGCGGATCCTGTCAAGGGAGATCCTGCCCAACCTGTCGCCCCCGTTGGGGGCCTACCGGCCGATCGTGATGGCCGCCCCAATCGTGGCCGAGGGGCCGTTCAGCTCCCTGGGCATGGGCATTCCGCCGCTGCAGCCGAGCTGGGGCGGGATGATCTCCGATGGTAAGGATGCGATAACCGATGCCATCCACATGGTGTTCGTCCCGCGCCCCGTCATCTCCTTCACCGTGTTCGCGCTCAACGAAACAGGCGACCACGCCACCAGTTCGGCCACACTCTGCACGACTGACCACCAGCCCGTAGCCGGGCGCCACCTGAGTCAGCCGTCCCCCAGTCCCCGGGCCCTGTGCCGCTTTACCGATCCCGAACACTGATGAAAGGTCCCCCGATGATTCGTAAGACGCGATTACTCGTCACCGCTGTCGCATGCTGTGTGGCGCTCCTCCTGGCCGCATGTGGCGGCGGCGGTGATACCAGTCCGTCCACGGGCGCCTCCGCCAAACCGGTGGCGGGTGGCGAAGGCCGGATCCTCACGTTGAGCGATCCGCGCACTCTGGATCCGGCGATCCTCGGCAACG
>NZ_CASGGV010000130.1:0-1735 GCF_949319125.1 Frankia sp. Hr75.2
GGATCTGGCGCTGATCTTGTGATCAGACTGGCCCCGCGGTGATCGAATATTGGTCGGCGGCTGCGATCATCGGGCTGGTGTGACCTCCTTGACCTTGGGGTCTGGCTGCCGCATCTGGCGAATGTCGCGCTGGACAGCGTGGAGCGGGTAGCAGGCGAGTTGAGGCTTCGGGTGCGTGCCCGGGCGGAGCAGGTGGCCTGTCCGCGCTGCGCGACGGCTTCGTCGCGGGTGCATGGCCGGTATCGGCGGCGCCTCGTCGATACCGCGCTGGGTGGGCTGGGCGTCGTGGTCGAGCTGGTGGTCCGCCGGTTCCGCTGCGCCGAGCCGGGCTGTGCGGTGGTGACGTTCGCGGAGCAGGTCGAGGGGCTGACCAGCCCGTATGCGCGGTTCACGCCGCCGGCGGCGGAGGCGGTGCGCCAGATCGGGCTGGCGCTCGCGGGACGGGCCGGGGCGCGTCTCGCCATCGCGCTGGGTCTGGAGGTCGGCCGGGACACGTTGCTGCGCCGGGTGCGGGCGCTGCCCGATCCCGAGGTCACGACGATCGCCGTTCTTGGCGTGGACGACTTCGCGCTGCGACGCGGGCACACCTACGGCACAGTCCTCGTCGACGTCGCCACCGGCCGGCCGGTGGACCTGCTCGCGGACCGGGAAGCCGAGACGTTCGCCGCCTGGCTGAAGGCCCATCCTGGCACCGAGACCGTCTGCCGTGACCGGGGCGGCGCCTACGCCGACGGCGCGCGCACCGGCGCCCCCGAGGCCGTGCAGGTCGCGGACCGCTGGCATCTGTGGCACAACCTGGCCGGCTACGTCGAGAAGACCGTCACCCGGCATCGGGCTGACCTGCGCGAACCCGCCGCCGAACCGGCGCCGCCGTCGGCGGAGCCCGAGCAGGTCGACGTCGAGGCGAAGGCCGCGGCGGTGCGCGCCGAGCAGTTCGAGCAGCAGGACTTCGTGCGCCACGCCCGGGAACGGTATGCGGCGGTGCAGGAGCTCAAGGCCCAGGGCCTGGGCATCAAGACGATCAAACGGGAGCTCGGGCTGGCGAAGGAGACCGTCCGCAAGTACTACCGGGCCGAGACGGTCGAGGACGTCCTCGCCAGGGCCCGCGAGGGCCGGGTCAGCGTCCTCGACGCGCACAAGCCCTACCTGCACGAACGGTTCAACGCGGGCGTCACGACCTTCAGCGAGCTGTTCCGGGAGATCTCCGAGCGCGGCTACACCGGCAGCTACGCGACCCTCCGCGACTACCTGCGCCCGCTGCGCACGGCCGGCCGCGCCCCGACCCCGGCGCCTGCGGCACCGAAGGTCCGCACGGTGACTCGCTGGATCCTGACCCACCCCGACCGGCTCGACGCCGACGACACCGCCGCGCTGAAGAAGATCCTCGAGCGCAGCCCGCCGCTCGCCGCGGCCACGGCCCACGTCGCCGGCTTCGCCGAGATGCTCGTCGAACGCCACGGCGAGCGGCTCGATGCCTGGATCACCGCCGTCGAGGCCGACGACCAGCCCGACCTGCACCGCTTTGCCCACGGCCTGCGCCGCGACCACGCCGCCGTCCTCGCCGGCCTCACCGAACCCCACAGCTCCGGCGTCGTCGAGGGCAACGTCAACCGCATCAAAATGATCAAAAGGCAGATGTTCGGCCGCGCCAGCTTCGACCTGCTCCGCAAACGCGTCCTACTCGCCAGATGATCACCTGCAGGGCCGGAAGGATCACAAGATCAGCGCCAGATCC
>NZ_CASGGV010000131.1:0-1728 GCF_949319125.1 Frankia sp. Hr75.2
CCGCCGAGTCGGAAGAAGTCGTCGTCCACGGACAGGGGTGTGCCCTCGGGGAGGGCGAGTACGTCGCGGAACACCCCGGTCAGGGACAGCTCGGTGTCGGTTTCCGGGGGGCGGCCGCTGCCGGATCCGGCGGTCAGGTCGGGGGCGGGTAGTGCTTTGCGGTCGAGTTTTCCGCTCGAGGTCGTGGGGAGTGCGGCCAGGCGGGTGAACGATGCGGGAACCATGTACTCCGGCAAGAGCGCGTTCGTGTGTTCCCGCAGCACGTCGGCCAGCACGGCCTCGTCGGCCGGCGCGGACGGGGTGGTAGTGACATAGGCGGCGAGGAACTTCCCTCCGGCGGGGTGATCGAGAGCGGTGACCGCGGCACCCGAGATGGCGGGGTGTCGTTCGAGGACAGCGCGGATCTCGTCGAGTTCGATCCGGAACCCGCGTACCTTGACCTGGTCGTCGGACCGGCCCAGGTACTCCAACTCGCCCTGGTCGTTCCATCGGGCCAGATCGCCGGTCCGGTACAGCCGCTCGTCCGGGGCGCCGAGAGGGTCGGCGACGAACCTTTCCGCTGTCAGCCCCGCCCGGCCCACATACCCTTCCGCCAGTTGCACCCCGCCCAGATACAGCTCACCGGTCACCCCGGCCGGTACCGGGCGCAGCCACCCGTCCAGCAGCCGCACATAAGAATTCGACACCGGGCGACCGATCGGCGTCGAATCCGAGTCTGCGTTCAGAGCGGCGATGTCGTAGCTGGCGATCTCGACCGCCGCTTCGGTCGGCCCGTACAGGTTGAACAGTTCCGCTCGATCGAACACCTCCCGGGCCTTGATAGCCGCCGCCACCGGCAGCGCTTCCCCCGTGAACGACACCAGCCGCACATCCGGGAACAACCCCGCCTCTACTCCCGAGTCCAGGAACGCCTGAAGCATCGACGGCACGAAATGCACGCTCGTGACCCGCCTTTTCCGCACCACACCGGCGATATAGCCCGGATCCCCGTGTGCGTTGTCACGGGCGACCACGACCACCGCTCCGGTGATCAGCGGGAGGAAGAACTCCGGTACCGACACGTCGAACGTGAACGGTGTCTTCAGCAGTACCCGATCAGACGACGAGAACCCCAACGCTTCCCGGCCCCAGACAAGCCGGTTCACGACTGCGGCATGGGACAGGGCGACGCCTTTGGGTCGTCCCGTGGTACCGGACGTAAAGATCACATACGCGGTGTCGTCGGGGGTGAGGGGACGCGGCAGCACGGGTGCGTCAGACGCCCCGTGTTCCACCTGGCGACGAACAGCATTCTCATCGAGGACCACGGTGACGACACCCGCGGCGGTGAGCACGCCCGCATGGGCCACCGCCGTCGCAATATCGGTGATGGCCACCCGGGCACCGGAGTCCTGGAGGATCGCGGTAACACGCTCCGCGGGATATCCCGGGTCGACGGGGACATACGCGGCGCCGGCGCGGAGTACCGCGGCGAGGGAGGTCACCAGGTCCGCCGAGCGCGGCAGGGCCACCGCGACCCGGCCACCCACCGTCACGCCCCGCTCGGTCAGGAGACGGGCCAGAGCGTTCACCCGCGCGTCGAACTGCGCATACGCCAACTCCGCACCATCCGCGTCATCCACGACCGCGACCGCCCCGGGAGTACGCGCTACCTGATCCCGGATCAGCGCATCCACCGTCACCGCGGGAACCACCACCCCCGCACCCACCGACCACACACCCACCGAC
>NZ_CASGGV010000132.1:0-1724 GCF_949319125.1 Frankia sp. Hr75.2
ACGGATGCTGTTGGTTTCGGCGTCGCGGTGCACCGAGGCGAGGTCGGCGAGGGGGCGGGTCGCGACGATGTCGACGTGGACCGTGCCGGCGTCGATGAGCGTGACAAGTGCGGCGAGTTGACTGGTGTCGTTGCGTGTCACGAAGCGCGTGGCTGTCACGGGGAGGCCGGTGGGTGGCTCGACCGGGGTGGTGATGGACACCAGTGCGCCGCCGGGCCGGAGCAGCCCGATCAGGATGTCAGCTTGCCGTGGGCTGAGCGGGACAAGGTTGAGGACGGTGTCGACCGGCCACTCCAGGCCGTCCCGGAGGGGCGTGGTGGTGTAGTCGATGATCTGGTCGGCTCCGAGCCGGCGGGCTGCCGCGGCGCTGCGTGGGCTGGCGGTGGCGATGACCTGCGCCCCGGAGTGCTTGGCCAGCTGGACGGCGAACCCGCCGACGCCGCCACCGGCTCCGTTGACCAGTACCCGTTGCCCGGGCGTCACTCGGGCGTGTTCGAACACCGCCTGCCAGGCGGTGAGACCGGCGACGGGGATGGCGGCGGCGTGGGCGAGCGGGATCGCCGTGGGGGCTGCTACGAGGAGGCGGGCGTCGGCGGAGACGAACTCGGCTGCGGCGCCGCTGCCCAGGAGGCCGATGACATGGTCGCCGCCGGCGGGCCTGTGGACGCCGCTGCCGACATCGACGATCGTGCCGGCGACGTCCCAGCCGAGAGTGTGCGGCAGGTCCAACGGGAAAATGCTGCGCAGCAGCCCGGAACGCAGACCGATCTCGGAGGGGTTGAATGAGGTCGCGGCGACACGGATAAGCACCTCACCGGGGCCGGGGACCGGGCGTGGGACATCGTCGTGGCGGAGGACGGACGCGCCGCCGTACTCGTGAATACGGATGGCTTTCACACGCCGAACCTAAAGCGAGGAGTAGAAGACGAACCATGCGTGAAGATCCTCGGTTCATATCGGATCGTCTTCCACTGGATACCGTCCATGGTGATGGACGTGCTCAGCGACGTGATCGCGATCATGCGTACCGGCCAGCCGCGTTCGGCGCGGGTGACCTGGCATGCCCCTTGGGCGCGGCAGTTCGTGTCCGTGCCCGGGTCCGCCGGTTTCCAGGTGGTCCTGCAGGGACCGTGTTGGCTCGTTCCACCGGACGACAGCCCCGTGCCGCTGGCCGTCGGGGACATACTGTTCCGCCCCCATGGGCGTGGACACACGCTGACTGACAGCCCGACGACCACATCGGCCGCGGCCTGTGACCCGAAGGACCTGCGGTCTCTCCGGTGAACCGCCCCGGGTTCTGTGGAGACTACGATCGTTGGCTCCTGTCAGGAACCATAGCAGACTGGTGGGCATAGTAGGAACGTTCATATTGCGCCGGGGACATGTTCCCGCAGCCACTGTGGATTCGCCGGTTGTTGTACCAGTCGACCCACTCGAGGGTGGCAAGTTCGAGTTCCTCGAAGGTCCGCCACGGGCCGCGGCGGTAGACGAGCTCGGTCTTGTACAGTCCGTTCACCGACTCGGCCAGAGCATTGTCGTAAGAGTCACCGACGGTACCGACCGACGGCTTCGCTCCCATAGCAATGAGCTGATCGGTGTAGCGGATTGACGTATACTGACCGAATTCAACCGGTCCTCGCAACACCGGGTTGTTGAAGTGAGAGTAGCTGGTTGTTCATCGCTTCGGTGGGGGTCTTCCAGCCGAGGGTCTTGCGGGGCCGGTT
>NZ_CASGGV010000133.1:0-103788 GCF_949319125.1 Frankia sp. Hr75.2
ACGGGGACGGCCGCCGGCTCGGTGACTGCCCTGCGGGTCTGCCCGCTGTGCGAGGCGACCTGTGGGCTGGAGCTACGGATCACGGACGGCCGGGTGACGGCCGCCCGCGGCGACACGGAACATGTGTTCAGCCGTGGCTACCTCTGCGCCAAGGGAGCCTCCCTGCCGCAGTTACTCGGCGACCCCGACCGGCTTCGCCGTCCGCTGCTGCGCGACCGGGCCACCGGTGAGCACCGTGAGGTCGACTGGGACGAGGCGTTCGCCGCCGTCCACGCCGGGCTGCGGCGGGTGGTCTCCGCCCATGGCCCGGCCGTGGTCGCGGCCTATCTCGGCAATCCGAACGCGCACTCGATGGCCGGCGCCCAGCACAGGCCGGCGTTCACCCGGGCGCTGCGGACCCGCGCCGCGTTCAGCGCCTCCACGGTCGACCAGATGCCCATGCACGTCGCATGCGGCCTCGTCTTCGGCCACCCCTCGCTCATCCCGGTGCCCGATCTGGACCGCACCGACCACCTGCTGATGCTCGGTGCCAATCCGGCGGTGTCCAACGGCAGTCTGTGCACGGCGCCGGACTTCCCCGGCCGGCTGGCTGGAATCCGCGCGCGTGGCGGGCGGGTCGTCGTCGTCGACCCACGCCGCACCCGCACGGCCGCCCTCGCCGACGAGCACCTGCCGATCCGGCCCGGGACGGACGCGCTGTGGCTGTTCGCGATCGTCAACGTCCTCGCCACCGAAGGGCTCGTCCGCCTCGGCCCGCTCGCCGCGCACCTGTCCGGAGCGGACAGCGTCGCCGAGCTTGCCGCGCCGTTCACCCCGGAGCGGGTCGCCGCGAGCTGCGGAATCCCGGCCGAGACGACCCGGCGGACTGCTCGCGAGCTCGCCGCCGCGCCGCGAGCCGCCGTCTACGGGCGGATGGGCACGACCACGGTCGAGTTCGGCACCCTGACCAGCTGGCTGACGATCGCCCTCAACGCGATCACCGGCAATCTCGACGTCCCGGGCGGCGCCATGTTCGGCCGGGGTGCGCACGGCCGCGCCGACCGGGTGCCCGGCGGGCGGGGCGGTGGGCGCGGGTGGCGCACCGGGCGCTGGCACACCCGCGTCCGCGGTCTGCCGGAGGTGATGGGCGAGCTGCCGGCCGCGGCGCTGGCCGAGGAGATGGACACCCCCGGAGACGGCCGCCTACGGGCGCTGTTCACCATCGCGGGCAACCCGGCGCTCTCCACACCGGACTCCGCCAGGCTCGCCGCGGCACTGGCCCAGCTGGACTTCATGGTGAGCGTCGATCCGTACCTCAACGAGACGTCCCGGCACGCCGACGTGGTGCTGCCGCCGGCTGATCCGGCCCGGGTCGGGCACTACGACTTCGCGCTCGGCGCGCTGGCGGTGCGCACCGTGGCGACCTATTCGCCGCCGGCGCTGCCGCCGTACCCGGGCGGGATGGCCGAGCACGACATCCTGGCCCGCCTCACCCTCATCGCCCTGGCTCTCGCCGCCGAGCCGGCCGATGCCGACGCGACAACCGACGCGGAGCTGCCGGTCGAGGACCCCCGGCCAGCCGATGCCGCGGTCTGGACCGACACCGCCGTCGCGGCCTTCCACGAGTACCTGATCGAGGAGGCACTGCGGCGGGCGGTCACGGAGCCCGGCTCACCTGTCGCCGGGCGGGACGTCGCCGAACTGGGCGCTCTCGTGGACGGCGACGGCGCACCGGAACGCCTGCTCGACATCGCGCTTCGCACCGGGCACTTCGGTGACGCGTTCGGTGCGCGGCCCGGCGGGCTGAGCCTGGCCACGCTGCGGGCGAACCCGCACGGGATCGATCTGGGACCGCTCGAGCCGCGGATCCCGGCAATGCTGCGGACGGCCAGCGCGACGGTGGAGCTGTGCCCCGACCCGATCGTGGCCGACGCCGCCCGCCTGCGCGCCGCCCTCGACGCCCACGAGGCGGCTGAGGGCCGCGAGCCCTCCATGACCCCGGGTTCCCCAGAGGCACCGGAGAGCCCGGGCAGCCCGGGACTGACCCTGATCGGCCGGCGTCACCTGCGGACGAACAACAGCTGGCTGCACAACGTCCCGGCGATGGCCCGGGGACGAGATCGCTGCACCCTGCTGGTGCACCCCGACGACGCCGCCCGCCACGGCGTCCGCGACGGCGGGTCCGCCCGGATCACGTCCACCGCCGGCTCCCTCGACGTCCGGGTGCAGGTCAGCGACGAGATGATGGCCGGTGTCGTGTGCCTGCCGCACGGCTGGGGCCACGGCCTCGCCGGCACCCGGATGTCGGTCGCCGCCGGACACCCCGGAGTGAACACGAACATTCTCACCGACGGTTCGCGGATCGACCCGCTCTCCGGTACCGCCGTGCTCAACGGCATCCCGGTGTGGATAGGACCGGTGGGCTGAACGCCGGAATCCGGCTGCCGTCCTCGGGCCGGCGCACACCCGGCACACCGGTGCGGGCCGTGTGCGTGCCGCCGCGGCGTTAAAGTCCAGACACGTCTCTTTACGGCGGTGGATGTCCGGCTCGTTTCCTGCGCGGCGGACGTCCCGGCGGTGGCCGGCGTCGGTACCGCGGCCGGTCCGGGAATCCGTCGACCGGCGGATGGCACCTGGGGAGCATGGGATGGCTGACGCGCGCGAACCGGTCGACCGTGACGGCGGGACGATTCTCATCCTGACATTGGGATATCTCATGTTGGCCGCGATGCTCGCCGTGGTGGTCACCGACGTGTCCGCGCTGTATCTCGCCCGTCGGTCCGTCGCGTCGGCCGCCGATGGTGCCGCCCTCGCGGCCGTACAGCGTATCGACGAGAACGCGATCTACACCGCCACCGAGGATTTCGAGGCACTGCCGTTGTCGGACATCGTCGACGCCGTCGACGAGTACGAGGCGCAGGCGGACCCGTCCGGCCGGACCGCCCTGGACGCTTCTCTCGTCGACGCGACGACCGTCCGGGTGGAGGGCAGCCGGACGGTGGAGCTGCCGGTGGTCGGTTTCCTCGGTGTCGGCCCGGTGACGGTGCGCGCGGGCGCGCAGGCCCGGTCGCTGGTCAGACCGCCCGCCGGGCCCTGAGCTCGCCGGCCCTGAGCCCGCCGAGCGTCGAGTCCACCGAGCACCGAGTCCGCGGTCCGGGCCGCGGCTCAGAGGTCCTTGCGGCCCGACATCATCTCGGCGCGCGGCGACGGGACGGCCGTCGACCCGCCGGCGTGGGTCAGGGCCACGTCGTGGCAGGCCTCGTCGCCGGGGCTCGGTGCCGCTGCCGGGAGCGCGATCCACCCGGCGGTGGCCGCCACGAGATCGTCGAAGCCGTGACCTGTCCGGATCTCGGCGAGGTCGGAGACGTCGCGCACCAGGCGGGCGACCCACTCGGCCGGCCGGCGGGCGGCCAGGGCGACCGCGTCGGAGGCGTGCTCGACCGCCTCGTCCCGGTCCGGGAAATCGCGGGCGATCGCGGCCCGCGACTGAGCCATCCGCACCGAGACGATCATGCCGGTCTGGCCGCTGCGGGCGATGAGCGACGCGGCCCGGTCGAGGTAGGGAGCCGCCTCGTCGGCCGCGCCGACGGTGGTGAGCGCTTCTGCACAGGCGAGGGCCAGGTCGGCAGGTGAATAGGTGTCGAGGCTGAACCCGGGACGTCCGTGCACGTCCTCACCGAGCTCCGCCATGGTGGCCCAGGCCCGGGTCACGGAGTCGCGCACGCCCGCGGCGTCACCGGCGGCGGCACAGGCGCTGGCGGCGACCTTGCCCGAGATCAGGGCCCGGGTGGGGCTGCGGCCGGCGATCCGCGCGGCCGAGCCGGCGATCTGCAGGGCGACGGCCGGGCTGTGCGGGCGCACCACCCGGGCGCGCAGTGCCAGTGCGCGGGCGGCGAGCGGGCCGTCCCCGGCCGCGCGGGCCAGGGACGCGGCGCGGTCGGCGCGGGCCGCGGCTTCGCCGTGCCGGCCCCGGTCGTACGAGGCGGCGGCGGCAGCGGTGGTGACCGCCGCGTGCAGCCACATCCAGTCGATGGCGGCGCGCCCCCGCAGCCGGTACTGCTGCGGGATGGTCCGACTGGTCTCCTCGAGTGGCTCGAGGGTGGACGCGGTGGTGGCGAGATCGACGGTCTCGTAGTTCGCGACGGCCGCGCGCAGTGCCCCGAGGCACGCGTCATGCAGGCTCGAGGCGGTCTCGTGACCGGCGGCCGGTGTCGGGCTCTCGGGGCTCATCGGGACCACGGCCAGTACGCCGGTCGTGAGCAGGACCGCACGTCGATCGACGCCAATCGACACGAGGGGACCCTCCGTTCGCAATCCGCTCGCCCGTGCCCGCTCGGGTGTCTTCCGGGCGTCGGCGGCCGGCTGTTGCGAGTGCGCATATCCGCTGACCTCACGTCTGTCGCCGTTGTGTCGTCTGCATGTCCCGTCGCCGGTGACGGAGGCGCCGCGCCATGACGGGGCGCCGCCGGTGGCCGCCGACCGATGCCGGCTGCCGATGCGGTAGGTCTGTTGTCGCCGGCCGCTGCGACTGTCGTCGGACGCCGCCGTCGCGGACGGCGCCGCCGTCCGAAAACGCGGCGCGCTGTCCGAAACACCTGGCGTCCCACAATGCCGCGAGAACCCACGATGTCGCGAGTAAGGAAGGGTCGGCGTCATCCTCGACGCATTGGCCGATCCGGCGGCTTCGTCGCCGCCAGGGCTTCATCGCCCGTGCACGATGCCGTCACCCACCGGAACGGTGCCCGCGGCGGTGCAGGCATCAACCGGCGCGGGCTCCCCCCCGGCACCATGTCGCCCGGCGGTTCCGTGGGCCCGCGGACCTCGTTGTCCACCGGCTTGGGAACCGCCGCGCCGTGCGTCGCCCGGGTGGGCCCGGAAGGCCGCCCTGATCCGTTCGGATCTGATCCGTTTGGACCATCTGCCGAGTCGGACCGAGGCTCCACCAGCTGTACCCGGGCTTCTCACCGCGCCGCGATGCAATCGACGATATCGCTTCGCGCTGTCTCGGGAGTGGTTCGGGTGCGGGGCGTGATGTGGAACGCACCTTGCCCGTTGCCGTCCAGGAAACATCGCGCTCGATTTAGTGCGCTTGATGTGACCTCGGAGCCGCGATGTTAACCGAATATTTCGGCGTGCCGTTGCATGTTTCTTCCCCGTGACCTGCTTCTCGGGGTGTTCGATGGTTCGAAAGGCGGTCCCAACGGACCGTCCGTCCCGGGCGCGACGGGACCGCCGACGGGCGGTGGTACCGCCGCGCGACGGCGCGGAGGCGCTGCGTCCCGCGGCGGTGCGGAGCCGGCACCGCGGTGCGGATCCGGCCCGGTGGTGCCGCCGGTCCCGCGCGTGGGAGACGCGGGAGAGCCGCTCCGGGCCGAGGCGCCGGCTGATCGCGGCAACCCGTGGGCGGGCTGGTGGAGGGCCCGGATCAACCGTTCGTCGGCTCCCGCGTGCACGCCGGTAGGCTGGGTCACATGGCCGTCGACCTCTCCGAGGAGATCAAGAATCTCGACGCGACGCTGACAGGTATCGCGACCGTGCTCGATGTCGAGGGTCTGCGTCGCCGCGCTCAGGCGCTGGAGCAGGAGGCGGCCGACCCGGACCTGTGGAGCGACCAGGATCGCGCCCAGGCGGTGACGAGGCGGCTGTCCGCTGTGAAGGGTGACATCGGCCGGGTGGAGGGCCTGCGCCGCAGGCTCGACGACCTCATCGCCGCCCTCGACCTCGGCGACGACGACCTGCTCACCGAGGCGGCCGCCGACCTCCCCGCGCTGGCGCGTGACATCTCCACGCTCGAGGTCCGCACCCTGCTCTCCGGCGAGTACGACGAGCGTGACGCGATCGTCCAGCTCTCGGCTGGCGCGGGCGGGGTGGACGCGGCCGACTGGACCGCCATGCTGCTGCGGATGTACCTGCGCTGGGCCGAGCGGCACGGGTACGCCACCGAGGTCTTCGACACCTCCGAGGCGGAGGAGGCCGGTCTGAAGTCGGCCACCTTCCAGGTCAAGTGCCCCTACGCCTACGGAACGCTGCGCAGCGAGCACGGTGTGCACCGGCTGGTGCGCATCTCGCCCTTCGACAACCAGAACCGGCGCCAGACGTCGTTCGCCGGCGTCGAGGTGACTCCCGCCGTCGAGGTCTCCGACCACGTGGACATCGACGAGAAGGAGCTCCGGATCGACATCTTCCGGTCCTCCGGACCGGGTGGCCAGGGCGTCAACACCACCGACTCCGCCGTGCGGATCACGCACCTGCCCACCAACATCGTCGTGACCTGCCAGAACGAGCGCAGCCAGCTGCAGAACAAGGCCGCCGCGATGATGGTCCTGCAGGCCAAGCTGCTCGAGCGGCGCCGCGCCGAGGAGGCCGCGGAGAAGCAGCGCCTCACCGGCGGCCCGCAGGATGTCTCCTTCGGTTCACAGATCCGGAACTACGTGCTCCACCCGTACCAGATGGTCAAGGATCTGCGGACCGAGGTCGAGACGTCGAACACGAACGCCGTTCTCGACGGGGATATCGACGACTTCATCGACGGTGAGATCAGGTGGCGCAGGGCCACCGAAAAGCAGGGCTGACAGGTCTTTTCCGTGGCTTCCGGCCATGATTCGGTAATCCCACCGGTCGTTATCAGTCGGAAAGCTGCGGACTTTTCCCAGCCAATCCCGTTCACTGGCGTGAACAGATCGGTCACCGCACGGGAAGCGGATCTTTGGCCGGCCACGTTTGCGTACCGGACCATTACCCTCCACCCTGTCGAGGTGGACATCGAGGGATTGGCTCTCCGGCTCTGCGCGTGTAGAGTGACGCTCCGTTTGGCGTCATCGCTCGACGTGGTTCCCTCGGACCGGTCGGTAGGCGCGGGATGGGGGCATCACGTGGATTCGCGGTTCTGCCGCTCGTGGCACACCCGGTCGAAGTACTGTCGTTCCACGTACTGCCGACTGAGCTTCTTCGACGATACGGCGGGTGGAATGTCCGAACTCACGGTAGTCGCTTCGGGGCGTGACAACCGATGACCGGGATGTCGACGGCCACGGCGGCTTCGCCGGACGGAACGTGGCCCACAAGCTCCCCGGGCGACGGCTCGCCGTCGGCGCCGTGCCGGTCCGCGCTCCCCGTGCTGATGTACCACAGCATCGGTGACTCGGTGAGCGCCGACTTCCGCAGGTGGGAGGTGCCCGCGGGGGTCTTCGCCGAGCAGCTCGGCAGCCTCGTGGAGCACGGCTACACCGTCACCAGCCTGTCCGACGCGCTGGCGAACCCGCGGGAGCGCCAGGTCGCGGTGACCTTCGACGACGGCTTCGAGGATTTCGTCACCAGGGCGCTGCCCGTTCTCGCCGAGTTCGGCGCGGCGGCGACCCTGTACGTACCGACGGCCTACGTCGGTCAGCGGGCGCGCTGGCTGGAGGCGTACGCCGAGCGTGAGTTGGCCCTGCTCGACTGGCCCGCGCTGGCCGCGCTGGCCGACCGGGGGATCGAGATCGGCGCCCACGGCCACCGGCACGTGGAGCTGGACGTCGTGCCGCCCGCGATCGCGCGTTACGACGTCACGGCGAGCATGCGCACGATCGCGGAGGAGACCGGTCACCGTCCGGACAGTTTCTGCTATCCGTTCGGTTACCATTCACCCGGTGTCCGACAAATCGTCGAAAGTGCCGGATTCGGTTCGGCGTGCGAGGTCGGATACAGAATCCATCGCCGGAGCCGTTCGCGTTTCCAGGTCAGCCGCCTGATCGTCGGCCGGTCAGTCGGCGCGGCCGACATTCTGCGGCTCGTGACGGAGGGGCATCGCGACGCGGCTCTCGCCGCGCGGCGCAGGCTCCGGGCCGGATGGCGTGCCTACCGTTCGATCCGGTGGCGCCTGGGTGTGGAAACTGCGTGAGCGCGGGCCGCCCAGAACGGCGGTCATCGTCTGCTGTCATCTTGTCGAGCGATGGGACCTGCTGATCCGGGCGCTTGATTCGCTCGCGGCTCAGGAACACCGTCCCGATCAGATCGTCGTCGTCGTCGACGACGGCGATGACGATCTGTACGACCGAATCATCGCGCGAGGCGGGCCGGAGTTGTCACACCCGCTGCCGGTGCGGCGACCGGTCGCCGCCGAGGTCGGCCAGGACGCACACTGACCACACGGCCTCCGCGGCCGGGCCACCGCGCCCGGTCCGCAACGTGACGCGGCGCGACGCCCGGTGGGGCAACGCGGCGCGGGGCGACACGAGGTGGGACGACGCGAGGTGGGGAGTGGGCGTGGACGCACAAGCGGGATGGGTAGCGCTTGTCGGAGGCGGGCCGGGCCGGGGTGATCTGATCACGCTGCGCGGCCTGCGCCTGCTGCGGCGCGCCGACGTGGTCGTCGTCGACCGCCTCGCCCCCCGTGAGCTGCTGGACGAGCTACGGCCGGACGTCGAGATCGTCGACGCCGGCAAGGCACCGCACGGCCACAACCTCACCCAGGACGAGATCAACGCCCTCATCGTGGAACGGGCGCTGCGTGGCCTCGGGGTCGTCCGTCTCAAGGGCGGCGACCCGTTCGTCTTCGGTCGGGGCGGTGAGGAGGCGCTGGCCTGCACCGCCGCCGGCGTGCCGTGCGAGGTGGTGCCCGGGGTGACCAGCGCGGTAGCCGTGCCCGCGATGGCCGGGATTCCGGTCACCCACCGCGGCATCACCCAGGACGTGGCGATCGTCAGCGGCCACCTCGACCCGTCCCACCCCGGTTCGACGGCGGACTGGGACGCGCTCGCGACCGGTCCCGGCACCGTGGTAGTGCTCATGGGGGTCGCGGCGCTGCCCCGGATCAGCGCTGAGCTGATCAAGCGCGGGCGGTCACCGCAGACCCCGACCGCGGTGATCCACGCCGGCGGCACGGAGCACGAACGGCTGGTGACCGGCCCGCTGGGCGAGATCACCCGGCTGGCGCTGGCGGCGGACGTCTCCTCGCCGGCCGTGATCGTCATCGGCGAGGTCGTCGCCCTGCGCGACCAGCTCGCCGTGGGTCGCATCCCGGATCGCGCGGACGACGGCCCTGCCCGGGACGACGGCCCCGGTCAGGTGGGGTGAGCAGGGCTCACTCGAACCGGATCTCGGTCAGGCGGGCGGCCTCCTCGCGGCTGATCCCGCGCGCGAACGTCCAGCCCTCCCGGGCCAGCGACCCGTCCTGCAGGGCGGCGCGCATCCGGGCCCACGACCGTTCGTGCCGCCGGAACGACCGGTGGGGGACGACCCGTCCGCGTGCGTGTTGCCCGGCCAGCGCCGCGGCCGGCGAGGTCTCCAGGAAGACCAGGTGGGCGGGACGGTGGCGCAGCCGTGCCAGGGCGGCCACCGTGCGCCGGGCCCACGTCCGGGTGCCGCACTCGTGGATCACCAGGTTGCGGCGCGGACCGGCCGTCCAGGCCGCGATCCGCCAGTAGTGGACGGTGTGCACGACCGGTCGGTAGAGCGCGTACGGGAGATGCCCGAGCCGCCGGGCCAGCGCGGCCCGCACCTGCGCGGAATCCAGCACGAGCGGGTCGTCCGCCCGCCCGCCCGCCGGCCCGGCACCGCGGCCGGGGGCGGGGGCACCGTGGTACAGCCGTTGGATCAGTGTGCTCTTGCCCGCGCCCGGGATGCCCGCGACGACCAGGACGCCGCCGGCTGGAACGACCATCGACCATCCGGTGCCCGGGTCGTGATCGGATGCCGCGCTGGCGACGCGCTCGCTCATCTCAGCGACACGATCCGGTCGTCGCCGGTGGCGGGCCTGCCACGGCCGTCGGTGTTGGACGTCGTCAGCCACAGCCCGCCGTCGGGCGCCGTCACGATCGTGCGGAGCCGCCCGAGCTCGCCGGCGAGCAGCGCCTTCGGCTCGCCGGTGACCCGGCCGTCGGCGAGCTCCACCACCCACAGCCGCTCCCCGCGCAGCGCGGCGACGTGGAGGATGTCGTCCCGGATCGCGATCCCGCTCGGGGACGCCTCCGCGGTGGTCCAGGTGACCTGCGGGTTCGTGTAGCGGCCGCCGTCGGTGTCACCGGTTCCCTCGACCGCCGGCCAGCCGTAGTTCGCGCCCGGGGTGATCAGGTTGATCTCGTCGAAGGTGTTCTGGCCGAACTCCGATGCCCACAGCCGGCCGCCGGCATCCCAGGCGAGGCCCTGCACGTTGCGGTGCCCGAGGCTGTAGACCAGCGAGGACGGCGTCGGATTGCCGGCGGGCACCGCGCCCTCCGGCGTCATCCGCAGGATCTTCCCGTTCAGGCTGGACGGGTCCTGCGCGGCGCCCGGGTTCCCGGCATCGCCGACGGCCGCGTAGAGGAGGCCGTCCGGCCCGAAGGCGATTCGCCCGCCGTTGTGGTTCGGCGCGGCGCGCAGACCGGTGAGCACGTCCTCGACGGCGCCGGCGCGGGCGCCGTCGAGGCGGAAGCGCGCGATGCGGTTGTCCGATGCCGAGGTGTAGTAGGCGTAGACGAGGCCGTCCGTCTCGTGGTGTGGGGAGATCGCGAGGCCCAGCAGACCGCTTTCGCTACGGTGCGTCACGGGCAGTGTGAGGATGTCCACCGGGGTGCCGCCGCCCGCGGGCACCAGCAGGACGCGGCCGCTGTCGCGCTCCCCGACCAGGGCCCGCCCGTCGGGTAGGAACGCCAGGCCCCACGGCGCCGCTAAACCGGTGACCACCGGTGACGGTTCCCCGAGCCCGCCCGCGCCGCCCGCGGACGCGGCCGGGGGAGCCGCAGCCGAGGCTCCGCCGGCGGGCCCGGTCGCGGACGGCTCCGGTTCCCCCGGGCCGCCCGCACCCACCGGCCCGTCCGTGTCCGCGGAGCCGCAGCCCACCAGCAGAGCGAGCACGGCGACGACCGCCGCGAGCAGCCGTGGGGCACCGGACGGAACGCGCATGATGCTCCTGACGGCGGTATCGGCCTGACGGCGGTATCGGCCTGACGGCGGTATCGGCGGGCGGGCTCTACACCTGAAACGGTCACCAGCCGCCGAGCGTGCCCGCCCGGCCCCGTGTGCCACATCGAGCGACCGGACCACCGCTACGGACGGCGACGTCCCAGGGCAGGCCGACCGCTACCGCCGAGCGGGCTCAGACGCGGTAGCCGGCCAGGAGCATCAGCGCGAGCAGCACCGTGAGCAGGGCGATCAGCAGCTGTGGCGAGACGGTGAACGAGGAGTGGTGCAGGGACTCGCGGGCGGCGCGGCACGCCGGGCAGCGCCCCTCGGCGACTGGAGCGGCACACCTCGCGCAGACCAGGTCATCGCAGCACATGCCGTCCTCCTTCGGCCCGGTCCGGCAACCGACGGACCAGCGCACGCTGGTCCGTCACCGGCTGGACGCGATACGACTCCACGGTACGCCCGGCTGATGCGCTGCGCCGCCGTAAGCCACCGGGCGGGACGGGCCACCACGGACGCGCGCGCCCCGAGGTGCGGGACCTGGCCCATCCGACTACGTATCGTGATGGGTCTGCTGCGTTGAGGATGGGGAGGTCCTGATGATCCGGTTGGCCTCCGTGACCAAGCGCTACGCCACCGGGAGCCGACCTGCCCTCTCGGACGTCACCCTCGAGATCGGCGTGGGGGAGTTCGTGTTCCTGGTGGGCCCCTCCGGCTCCGGTAAGTCGACCCTGCTGCGGCTGCTGCTGCGCGAGGAACGGGCGACCGCGGGCCTGGTCGAGGTCGCCGGGCGGGACGTCGCGCGTATCCCCGACCGCAGGGTCCCCCAGCTGCGGCGGACCGTCGGCTGCGTCTTCCAGGACTTCCGGCTCCTGCCGGACCGGACGGTCGCCGGGAACGTCGCCTTCGCGCTCGACGTCGTCGGCCGGCCTCGGCATGTGGTCCGAACCGTTGTCCCCGAGGTGCTCGAGCTGGTCGGCCTCGCCGGCAAGGAGAAACGCTTCCCGGACGAGCTGTCCGGCGGCGAGCAGCAGCGGGTCGCCATCGCCCGGGCGTTCGTCGGCCGCCCGCGGGTCCTGCTCGCCGACGAGCCGACCGGCAACCTCGACCCGGCCACCGGCTCCGAGATCATGGAGCTGCTGGAGGACGTCAACCAGGCCGGCACGACCGTGCTCATGGCCACGCACAACGCCGGCCTGGTCGACGCGATGCGCCGCCGGGTCCTGGAGCTCGACGCCGGCACGCTCGTCCGCGACGAGCGCCGCGGCGGCTACGACGCGGGGCCGGTCACCATCCCCGACCAGCGGACCGAGCCCGTCCGCCCGGCCGGTGGGGCGGCGGGCTGATGCGGCCCGGCCCGCTCCTGGCGGCGCTGGCCACCAGCCTGCGCCGCAACCTCGCGATGACCTGCGCGGTGGTCGTGACCGTGACGATCTGCCTGGCCCTGCTCGGCGCCGGCCTGCTGCTGCGCGCTCAGGCACGCACCGTCGACCGGTTCCTGCTCGACCAGATCGAGGTGGTCGTGGATCTGCGGGACGGCCTCACCGACGCCGACCGTTCCGCGCTGCGCGCCGAGCTCGCCGCCGACCCGTTGGTAACGAAGGTCACCTACGAGACCAAGAAGGACGTCTACGAGCGGTTCCGCCGTGACTTCCGGAGCTCCCCGGACGTCGTGGCCGGGATCGGCCCCGACGACCTCCCCGCCTCCTTCCGGCTGACCCTGGTCGATCCACGGGATGCCGAAGAGATCGTCTATGCGTACACTGGCCGGGACGGCGTCGAGGCCGTTCGGGATCAACGTGCCCTCCTCGGGCCGCTCTACCGCTTTCTCGACGCGTTCACCCTGGGAGCCTTCGCCCTGGCGGCGGCGCAGGCCGTGGCCTCGTTCACGCTGATCTACACGATGATCCGGATCTCCGCCCACGCGCGCCGGAAGGAGACCGCGATCATGCGGCTCGTCGGCGCGACCAACGCCACGATCCGAGCGCCGTTCGTGCTGGAGAGCGCCCTCGCCGGCCTGTTCGGCGGGCTGCTCGCGGCAGCCGCCCTGGTGCTGGCCAAGATATATCTGGTGGACGGACGATTCGCCCATCAGACAATGTTCCCTCTGTTCGGATGGGACGCGGTGTGGACGGCGGTCGCGGTGGTGCTCGCCGTCGGGGTGGCCGCCGCGGCGGGGATGGCCTCCGTCGCGCTGCGCCGGCACCTGCGGGTGTGACGGCGTCCCACGACACGGCGCCCCACAATGGGACGACGGACGGGAACGTTACGGACGGGAAGCAGGGCTGAGGAGCAGTGCCGAAGGAGACCGGGCGCAAGCTGATCGCGCAGAACAAGCGCGCCCGCCACGACTACGAGATCCTCGACACCTACGAGGCCGGGCTGGTCCTCATGGGTACCGAGGTCAAGGCGCTGCGCGCCGGCCGCGCCTCGCTGGTGGACGGGTTCGCGCAGATCGCCGACGGTGAGATCTGGCTGCACAACGTGCACATCCCGGAGTACACCGAGGGCACGTGGACGAACCACGCCCCGCGGCGGCGGCGCAAGCTGCTGCTGCACCGCGCCGAGATCGAGAAGCTGATCGGCAAGACCCGCGAGGGCGGCCTCACCGTCGTCCCCCTCTCGCTCTACTTCAAGGACGGGCGGGCGAAGGTCGAAATCGCGTTGGCCCGCGGCCGCAAGAACTACGACAAGCGCCACGCCCTCGCCGAGCGGGACGCGGCGCGTGAGATGAGCCGGATCATGGGCCGGCAGGCGAAGGGCCGTGTCTGACCGACCCGCGGCGCCGGACCATGACGGCGAACAGGCGGCCCGTCCGCTCGCCACCTTCGACGCGCTGCTGACCCCCACGGGAGCGGAGCTGCTCGCCGCGGCGGCCGTGGCGCATGCCGACGGCACGGAGCTGCGCGCCGGCTCCCGGCTGCGCGCCGCCGGCCATCCTCCCGACCTCGTCGCCGCCGCGTTCGCCCAGGCCGAGCTGCGGGCCCGGGCCGCGGCGAAGTTCAGCCAGGCCGAACGGATGTTCTTCACCCGCGATGGGCTGGAGCAGGCCTCGTCCGAACGGGCGGCGGCGCACCGGGCGGCGAGGTTCGCCGGCCTGGGCCGCCTCGCCGACCTGTGCACCGGTATCGGCGGTGACCTCCTCGCCCTGGCGGCCGAGCACCCGGTCCTCGCCGTCGACCGCGACCCACTGCACCTGCGGATGGCCGTCCACAACGCGCACGCGCTCCGGGGCGGCGGGCGGGAGGGTGGGTCCGGTGGGGTCGAGGCCCTTGCGGCGGACGTCCGGGATGTCGGCCTGACGGGCGTCGACGGCGTCTTCGTCGATCCCGCGCGGCGGGGCGGCGAGCGGCGGATGTCCGCCGGCGCCGGTGAGCCCCCGCTGGCCTGGTGCTTCGGGCTGACCGAGCGGGTCGAGGCCGTCGCGGTCAAGGCGGCTCCGGGGCTCCCGGTGGAGCTCGTCCCGCCAGGCTGGGAGATCGAGTTCGTCGCGGACAGACGTGGCCTCAAGGAGTCCGTGCTGTTCTCGCCCGCGCTCGCGACGGCGTCCCGGCGGGCGACGGTGCTGCTCGGCCCGGGTGACCGGTCGGTGCCCGGGACCACCGGGCCACGGGTGGTGACGCTGACCGGTGAGCCGGACCCCGTCGGTGACGACCGCGACCACGGCCGCCCGGGCGGCGGTCACAGCGGCGGTGGCGGGCCCGTCCCGCTCCCGGTCCGGCCGCCGGGGGAGTACCTCTTCGACCCCAATCCCGCCGTCACCCGGGCCGGGCTGGTCGGCACGCTCGGCCGCCTGGTCGGCGGGTGGCAGATCGACCCGAGGATCGCGTTTCTCGGCGCTGACCGGCCGCTGGCGACCCCGTTCGCGCGGACGCTGCGGGTCGAGGCCGAGATGGCCTTCGATGTGCGCCGGGTGGCGGCGGCCGTGCGCGAGGCCGGCATCGGCGCACTCGACGTGCGCCGGCGCGGACTCGCCGGGGATGTGGACGCCATCCGGCGGCGGCTGATGCCGGCCCGGCGGTACCTGGTCCCGGGGGGCCGCACCATGACGGTGGTGATGACCCGGGTGCGGGACGAGCCGTGGGCTCTTCTGTGTACCGACGTCACGCAGACCGCTCGGGCGGATCAAGCCGATCGGGCTGATGCGGCGGATCGGGCCGGGCGGGCGGATCCGCCGGATCTGGCGGACCGGACGGCTGGGGCCCGGGGCGGTCCGGCCAGGGACTGAACGCGGAGCCGGCGGTGGCGAGCGCGAGGTTGAGCGCGACCAGCGTCAGCCCGGCATACAGCGGCAGCAGCGGCGCCACGCGCAGGAAACCCAGCGCGCCGGCGCCGGCGCTCGCGAACATCACCACGGGCCCGGCCAGCTGCCGGGGCCCACCCGCGCCGGGCCCGGCCCGTGACGCGCGGTGACCGCCGGCGCCCGGGCCGCTCAGAGGCGGAGCGGACGGATGGGCGCCGCGATCAGGGCGGGGTTGCCGCGCCAGTCGACCCCGGGCACGTCGATGTACAGCTCGATCTCGTTCCCGTCCGGGTCGGAGATGTAGAGGCTGTGGGTGACCGTGTGGTCCGACGCGCCGACGAGCCGCACACCGGCCCGCTCGATGCGCTCCAGCGCCTCCCGAAGCTCGTCGTCGCTGTCGCCGACCTTCAGCCCGAAATGGTAGAGCCCGACGCGCCGACCGGGCGGCAGCGCGGCCGCGTCCGCCCCGACCTCGATCAGCAGCAGCTCATGGTGCGTGCGGCCTGAGGAGAACGCCGCCGCGGGGATGCCCAGACCGGCCGGCCCGCCAACCTCGGGGAAGACCTGCCGCCAGCCGAGGACGTCCCGGTAGAAGGCGACGGAGCGCTCGAGTTCGCGTACGTACAGCACGAGATGTCCCAGTTCCTTGATCTCCATTGCGTTCCCCCTGATCACATTGCCTCTGTCTTGAACGTTCAACTATATGGACGGTTGGTCTGTTCCGTCCTCCCGCCGCCCGTTCGCCGCCCGTTCGCCACCCGTTCCGGTCGGCCGTCGGTGGTGGTGCGCTCGCCCGGCCCGCGGGCGAGCGGCGGTGCCGCCCGCGGGCCGCCGCGCCGTAATCGGGTGGTCGAGCCGCGGCGCCGTGTGGGAACATGTGGTCGGCGGTCGACGTTGGACCGTCTGGGCACGCTGGCGAGTCGTCGGCGGGTCCGGCTGGCACAGAACAGCACGCATGCACCAACACGGCACATACCAGGGGGTGACCGGCTTCGACTCCGGACGTCGAGGCAGGGGAAGCGGGCCGAGGATGAGCGGTTATCTCGTTAACGATCCGTTCAGAACACAGCTGCCACTAAGACGCAGCCTGCTAGCTCCACTTTCGCCCTCGCGGCCTGAGTAGAGACCAACTAGCCGTCAGCCTGGGAGTTCCTCCGGCCCAGGATCTGGCGTCGACAGGAGGATCACCGTCCCACCCGGTCGCGGGGTAGGTCGGGAAATCTAACAGCGACTGAGCCTGCGCCGGCTTGCCTGCGGGACCGGCGGGGCTGAGAAAAAACAAGCAGGCTGCGCCCGGAGAAGCCCTGTGTCGGGGCCGGAGGACGCGGGTTCGATTCCCGCCACCTCCACCACGATGCGTAACAATGCCCTGAGCTGGGCAAATAGTTAAAATCTATGAAATCTGATCGTTGATCGAATAGAGATGTCCAGCTCGGGGCACTGATCGTTTGGTTCGATTCCCAGGCGCATCGACAAGTCTCGACTACGTGGCGTAGTGGCATGGGTCGGTCTGTCAAGGGGCCTCGGATCTCTATCTGCACTGTGATGTCTGCGGCGGTGCCACGCCGCACTCCAGCCATCGGTAGATCATCTCTGCGACCAAAGCGAATCCGACGTTCGTCGCCGCGCCTTCGGAGCCTGTCTGCGCGGTGTGCCGCAACGCGCATCCGCGTGTTGTCCTCGGCGATGAGCCGCCCTGTGACACTGCCGTGTGTCCCGGTCAGCGGCGCCGCCGCTGGCGCTCGGGCAGATCCCGGCGGCCGTGCCGCGCGCAGCTTACCGTGCCCGCGTCCGTGCCGGCTGTGATCTGCCCGTGGTGTAGCACCCGGCAGGACGGCCAGCGAGGCGTGGATGAAGCCATGGCGTGGCGCTGGCATCCGCGGCAACCTGGACCGCCAGCTCGAACCGGAGGCGCTGCGGCGCTGTGGGACGATCCCCAGTCTCGGGCCGGCGCGGGGAGTAGTGGGGCCGCGGAACTCGGCGTGCCTGCACTCTGCCGCTGACCGCTGGAATCGCGAACGGTCGTCTGTCCCTCAGCTGAGCTTGCCGTGTCGGTGGTGGGCACAGCGTATGCCGCCGTGCAGGAGTACCTCTGCACCGGAGGCCCGGATCGCTGCGCTTTTCATGGCGTCCCATCCGCATTCGGCGTCCCAGCGGATGCGGGTCGGCGCGGGCCGGTTGATCCAGTTGGCCCAGGCGGTGCATCCGCCTCCGACGGCGGCCACCGGGATCGGAGTCTCCGCTGCCTCGTCCCATCGGATCGTGCGACCCCAGGCGTGGCCTTCGACTGGCCAGGCGGCGCAGACCAGAGATGGGTCCTGTGGTGTGGAGTAGGCGGCGGCGACCGCCCCTACCGCAGCGCCTCCGAGGGAACCGAGTAGCTCCCCGATACGGGGCAGCGCGTCGGCAGGAGGCTGCACGTCGTCCTCCAAGGTCACCACGATGTCTTCGCCGACCTGCGGTAGCGCTTCCGCGTAGAGCCTCGCGACGTGCCTGTGTCGTCCCTCCGCCATGTACGGCTCTTCCCGCGCGGGGGTGTGAGGACGCCCCGTCCGGATAGAGACCATTTTGAGGAGTTTCCGACGATCGGTGATGAAAGTAGCGGCGTCCGCCAAGCTCCTCGCGAACTCGGGGGAGGCGCTGTTGTCGACGACGTACAGGCTGGTGCGCGGCGCCAATTCAGCCTCGCTGAGAAAGCGTCGCCAGTGGTCGAGGACCTGCCCGCGTCCGGCGAACAAGGTAATGATCGCGTGGGAGCGCGCACGCCACGCCGCTTGCCTTACGGCCGCGCTCGGCGGAGTTGTGAGCGGACATCCGGCGTCCACGCCGGTGACCTCGCCGTGGGTGATCACGGCTGTGGTGGCTGGGACCAGCCCCCATCCCCGTTCAGTCAGCCTCAGCGCGAGTTCGTACTGGGGCAGCCCGGTCGTCGGCAGCGCCGCTTGGTCGAGCAGCTTCACTGCTTCGAGTCGCCAGGCGACGCCGGTCTCTATCGCGATCGATGAACGCAGGGCCCAGTAGTCGAGCGGCCCAGGGTGCGTCGTTGTGGCCGTCGGCGTGTGCCGGACGGACGGACACAGGGCAGCTACCGTGTCACCCGCGTGTGCGGCGGACGAGGTGATGGCCTCCAGGTAGGTGGGCGTGAGCTGGTCTCCCGCCCGGCAGGTCACGACCCAGGGCGCGGAGGCGTGGTTGATGATGTCGCGCCATGCGACTCCGCCGGGTCGAGCCGCGACCACGACCGTACGTCTCGGCGCCTGTGTCTGGCCTCGCACCGACAGCAGGGTGGCCGTGAGGGCGGCGTCGCTGCCGAGGTCCGCCAGGACGACGACATCGATCATCGCCGGATTTGATGTCGACGTGGACGATCCGGGCGGTGAGTCAGCCATCGCGGGAGGCGCTGCGTTCCGCCAGCGCTTGGTAACGGATCAACGGGATGTCGAGCCCGGGGTGAAGGCGGTGGCGCCCGGCGAATGCTTCCAGGTCCGCGACGACGGCGGTCAGCGGGCGCCGGGCGACGTCCGGATGTTGCCACGCGAAGTCGGCCTCGGCGGTCAGGCTCTGCGCGAGGGTCGGTGGGGACAGCGCGGCGCGCTGCGTTGATGACGGCGCGAGGCGCTCAGCGGCCTGCGACAGTGCGGTGTGCGCGACTGCTGGCTCGCCGATGCGGTGGGCTACGCCCGCCTTCAGCTCCTGTATCTGGCCGATGGCGCGATGAAGGCCCAGCAAGATCTCCGCCTGTGCCGAGCCGCCTCCTACCTGGTAAGGGCTGCCCGCGGCGTTGTCGATCTCGGTGACAGCCTTGTCCGCCCAGCGCCGTGCCTCGTCGATCGCGGCGAGGGCGCCATACGGGTCGTCGCGGGGCACGGACATCGCCCGAGCCTTCTGATAGGCGGCGTTGAGGCCGACGAGCAGGAGCTGGTGACGAGCCGCAGCAGCCGCTCGCGGGCCGTACCGGCGCGCCGCGTCCGGCGGGATTGACGCGAGCCCGTTCTTAGCCGTGACCAGCGCCGTATCCGGACGTCGCGCCGCATAGGTGAGGAGCAGGGTGCGGTTCACTGTCAGATCGACATGCGACTGGCTTGCGGTGGCGACGATCCGTCGCGCCGTGAGCGCCTCGCCGAGACCGGCCGCGCTGTTGGCAAGCCGGTGGCAGGTGACCACGGCGAGCTGGAATCGCGCGCGCAGCGCCAGCGGTAGCCGGGTGTCCCGGGCGTACCGGCGGGCCATTTGACCGCCAAGAGCGGCCTCGGGTCCGCCACTGGCGACCAAGGTTTCGACTACGTCGGCTTGGTGGGTGGGATCTGCAAGTTCCCACAGCAGACACAGCGGGTCCGAAGCGACGGCCAAGCACGAGCCCTCGCCCTGCTGCCCGGTCCGTCGGTGCGCCGTGTCTGTCTTGACCTTGTCTAGGCTGGTCAGCACCGCGACCGCAGCCATGTCCCGGGCGCGTTTTCGTTCCGAACGGCCGACCTCCGCCGCCGCGTCCTCGAAAAGTGCGCCAGCTAGGAACTCGATGGACAGCAGCCCGGTCGCCAGCACATCTCCGTCGGTTCGGCCAGGCCGCCACCGAGCCCACGCGCGGTTGTAGGCCCGACACAGCGCGGCCACCCCCGGGCCGGTCACCGCTGCGGCGCGGATCATCTCCCAGTAGGGCGGCGCCTCCACCCGAATCGGCTCATGCGGGTCCGGAACCATACGGGGCACCGGGCGGGAGCCACCGAGCGAGGTCCAGTTCGAGACCGTGCGCGTGGTCACTCCGTATGTTCCGGCAAGTTCGCTCGCTGTAGCCGTAGCTTCACCCAGCCCGTAGAAAGCCCGAGCCGCCGCACTCTGCCGCGACGACGTCGCGACCTCGTCGAGAAGGCTGGCCAGCTCCGCCTCGATCAAGGAAAGCGGGCGCAGCTCGCCCCCCTCCAGGAACACGTCGGTAGCGCTGGCTGGAATCTCCAGCCAGCGCTGCTGTGCGCGGACAAGCTTGCGCCACGCCCACAACGCACCCGCGAGCCCGCGGTTCCGACCCACCCCGTCCCCCGACCGTTCCGGATCTTGCAACGCCCGTGGACAGTATGCACCAGCCCTGACACGATCTGTCCGTCGTGGGGGGGCGACGGGCGGCATCCGAGCCGTATGCGCCGACCGCTCGCGCACGATGCACCCAAGAACGGGGCCAACAGAAACGGGGACGAAATGGCGAACCTCAATCCAGGCGACCGTGTGGTCTGCAAGTCGGATCTCGGTCGAGGAGTTAAACCCGGCATGAAAGGCACCGTCACCAAGGTCACGTCGTTTCATAACGGATGGTTCGCGATCCGATGGGACAACGGTGTCGAGATTTCCGACGTGCGCAGAACTCATCTGGAGAGCGCCTGATCTCGACGCCCGCAGCGACCGAACAGGATTGGGAAATGACGCGGGCAAGCCGTTCTCTTCGCTCTCTCGGCAGGAGTTTTCGCGCATCGGTGGCTTGGTCGAATGAGGATTCAGCGGACCACATGCCCCCTTTCGCGCCGACAGGGGGTGGGGCACTTGAAAAACAGACTGCGAGGGCCGTGTGACAGGTCAGAATGACGGTGCAAGCATCGACTTCTTCGTCTCCTACGCTCCGCCGGACCTCCAATGGGCAGAATGGATAGCCTGGAACCTGGAGAACGAAGGCTACGTCGTGCGCCTTCACGCCTGGGACCACGCGATGGCGGGCACCAACTCGATACTGGCCGCAAACACATCGATCCGGGCCGCGAACCGCGTCATCGCCGTCCTCTCGCCGAATTACCACGTCGATCCACGCAGCCAGAGTGAGTGGTCAGCGGTGTTTCGGGCAGATCCCATCAACGCGCAACGCCGCTTGCTTCCCGTCGAGATAGAAGCGACGGCCAAGGGTGGTCTTCTAGAGGCTCTTGAACCTGTGATCGTGCACGGCGTCCGCGAAGACGAAGCAAAGCACCGATTGCGCGAAGGCGTTCTGGAACGTCGGCTTCGGCCGACCAACGCACCGGGCTTCCCCGGACGCGCGGCTCCCGCGTTCCCGGGAACGAAGGCCATGCGCGGCGACACGCGCATGCTGATTTTCCTGTGGCTGCTGTTTGGAAGCTGGCTCGCCTACGCCTACAGTGAACTGCCGTACGAGTTCGACAACAATGCCGACCTGCAAAGGTCGCTGGTGCTCTTGATCCTACTATTCATGGTGATTGGCACAAGCCGACGCTGGTGGCGCCGACGTTTCTAGACAGCGCCCCGCAACTCTCCGACACAGTTGGTGGGCTTACCCTGGCAACCATTGTCAGCGGTGAGTTCGACGTGCTCGCTGACAGCTCGTCACGTTCGGCGGCGTCCGAATCGTCCGCGTCGCTTGCTGGCGTCTGCTTCCGGGGTAGGGGTGTTCTGGTTCGCAGCTCGGTCGCGCCAGTCGTTCCGAAGCTCGCCCGTGACGTCCACCTCCATCGGCTCACCATCGACGAGGCGGCCGAGGTCGCGTGACAACGCCAGCCAACCGTTGCGGTCATCGTGTGGGGCGCCTTCCTCGACGTATCGTCCGAAGCACCATTTCTGCGGGTCATCGAGACTCTCGCGGAAACTCGGTTCGACGTCGACGGCGCCCGCGGAGAACCGTCGGATCTCTTCGGTGACGAGCATCGGATCAACCCCATGCAGGTCCACGGCCTCGAAATGGAACTGAGCTGCCCTCGTGTGCCGCTGGAGGATGCGCTCGGCCTTCCACTCATTGAGGACCGGATTCCCGAACGCAGGAATAGAGCGTGCCATCAGTGTAGGACCCGGCTCGAAGGAGCCGGCTCGTGGCGTCTGGTCGACCCAGGTCAGCGCCTCGACAGTCCGTTCGATGCCGCAGGAGGCATAGGCGGGGTCGAGCACCACCTCCGACGTGAACGACGCCAGGTCCACGACGAAGGCGCGGTTGCCGCTGCCCCTCCCGGCATGCGCGACCGGGTCACGACCCAGCATGGCCAGCAGAGCGAGCCAGCGGCCATCGGCCGAGATCCGCGGCCGGTGAGCGATCAACCCGACATTGGTGTGCGTTCCTCTGAGAACACACACACCGTTTGCCGTGCCCGCGCCGAGGTCAAGGTCGAGGACGTTCGATTCATGCTCTCCGGCACGGCTGATCGCGACGAGGTGACCAGGGCGATCCGGCCACCAACCGTGATCGAGGGCATCAACGCCGAACACGTCCGCGTCCAACGGAACGATCACGCCGTCGCTGGCCCGTACCAGACATGTCTCACCGGAACCCGCCCCCACGAGCAGCCACTGGCCACACGGGCTGTAACTCAACGAAGCTACCTGCCAGTGCCGACCGCGCGGCGTCGCAGTGACCCACCGCCACTGACGGCCCGCCACGTCGTACTCCCACAGTGCACAGTCAGGATCATCGGGCAGCTGAAACTCAAGAAAAGCGGCGCGGGACCCGTCGGGAGTGACCGCCGCGGCCAGGGTCTCGAACATCGCACGGCTGTGCCGGGGGCGGTCTCCGGCCACCCCGACGTACGCCTGGTACCGGGGCATCCAGTCGGCTCGCTCCCAGCGCGACCCCGGACGCAGGTATGCGTCCGGATCGTGCGCCTGGATGTAGTCGCCGCCCGCAGGGAGCCCGACTGCCTCGGCCGTGAGGCGACGCGCCGCCGCGACGGTGCCGTCGGCAGCAAACGCGATGTCCCGGTCGACGAAGCGGTCGGTGGTGACACGCCGACCGTCGGCGCCGACGGCGACAAGACGACCGCTGTGACCACGTTCAGCGATAACCGCCGTCATGCCGTTGTCGGGGTCGTTGTCAGCGAACCGGGGACATTCGACCAACACCAAGGCCGACCCGACTCTGCTGGACACAGGCCCAGCGGGAGCCGCCCACGCTCGCCTGGTCGCCGTGCCAGCAGCGAGCGCCTCATCCAGGTTGACCACCGGCACGGCAGGTCGCTCGATCTGCGCGGGAACCTGGACGGCAGACGGCAGCGCCGGAGCCTGCCCCCGCTTCGTACCACCATCCTGCCCAGGCGAACCCGTCGGCGCGGCCAGAGCCTGCGGCGGCTGCTCGATCGAAGTCGCCGGGGCAGGCGGCACGCAGGACGTGTCATCGACGGTGAGCCCGAACTCGGTCACGACACCAGCAAGCCCCGACTCATAACCCTGGCCGACGGCGCGAACCTTCCACGCCCCCGAGCGCCGGTACACCTCGACCAGGATCAGCGCGGATTCAGTGCTCAGACCAGTGGGGTCGAAGCGGGCGATCTCGCCGTCGTTGCGGCCATCGCGTACGGTCACCGTTAGCTCGTTCACCTCAGCGAACGTCGCTGGACCGGAGCCGTCCAGGCTTCCCACGACGATCACCTTGTCGATGTCCGCGGCGAGTGCAGGGAACGAGATCTCCAGCATCGCCGGTGGCAGGAGACGCACGCCCGCGCCGTCGCGGTGGTTGTAAAACACGAAGTCGGCGTCCGACCGCACTGTGCCCACCGGCGCCACTAACAGCGCCGCCACGTCGAGCGCCACTGACGAGGAAACCACCACTCGAACGCTGTCCGCCGCCGGCAGCGGAGCGTTCGCTCCCTTGACCAACACCCTGGTCGCGCTCACGCCCATCGTTGTCTCTCCCCCGTTAGCCAGCGAACATCACCATGGTCCGGTCGCTCCCGCGCGTTCCTGCACAACACAGCCCCAGCGCGGGTGCCGCCTCGGCGCAGACTCAGACTGTCGATCTTCCGACCTCGCGTCAACGAGCGTCGCAAATTCCTGCAAGATCACAGAAACCTATGGTGTCGCCGGATCGACCTGGCCGTCGAGCACGCCGTGAGTGTCGGCGCGCAACTGGGAGACCAGGCTGCGGGCCGTGCCCGCGCCGACATGCAGCCGCCGACGCAGCGTCTCGGCCGAGATCGGACGTTGGTACTGCTGCCAATGAAGCACGTCCTCCGCGCGGGCTCGATGACGTAGGTCCTGGCGACGTGCTTCGCTGTCGGCCCCGCTGGATGGCGAGCGCCTCACTCGCATACCGACGCGCGCGGTTCGGTCCACCGGGGCGGGTGTCGTCAAATGGCCGTCTGCCACCGGAGCAGCCGGCTCTTCATCGACGCGACGGGTATCGGCCTCCGCAGTCTGCATGGCATGGAGAAGGCGAGGGCCGACCTCTCCCCACCCGATAAGAAGGAGCGGACCGACGGCGTCGAAGGCGGCTTTACCGTAGTGGCCGGCGAGGAGGGGCTCGGCGATGTTCAACGCGAGCGTGGCCGTGCTGGAGAAGATGAGCAGACGCCGGGCCGCGTGAACCACCTCTGCCGGCCCGCCATGCAGGACCAGTTGGCGCGTGCCGACAAGCAGGGCCACGATCGACAGGTCGACCGCTGGCGCCACGAGGAACGCGACGTACGTCGGCACCCCCAAACGGATCCCGAGTGCCGCGACATTCCCGAACGCGAAGAGGAATGTCAAACCGACGAAAATCCCTACGAGCAAGGTCACCAGACGGACCGCGGCGTCCGGAACCGCCAGACCTGCGGAACGCATGTTCGATTCAGTGGATGATGTTGTCGGCCGAGAGCTCACTGGTCATCGCCCCTGGTCAGGAGTCGCGTGGCGACTGGGCGGACGGTGATTTCGGGGCCCTGAACCATGATCGTACGGTTCTTCTGGTGACACGTTGGGTCCACCACGATGCGTAACAATGCCCTGACCTGGGCAAATTGATGAACCCTATGAGATCAGAGGTTGATCGAATAGAAGATGTCCAGGTCGGGGTCTTGATCGGTTGGTTCGATTCCCCAAGTGCACCAACAGGCCTCGACTACACGGCGTAGTGACAGGGGGTCGGCCGGCGCCAGGTATGCAGCTTCGTCTCCTGGTCGTAGGACCACGGTTCTGGTCGTTGCTCAGCCGCCAGCTTTGAGTATCTCGTAGAGAACGGTCCAGTTCTCGGTGCCGCGGCCGGCGCTGACGGCCTGGTCGTAGTGCGCCTTGACGGCTTTGGGTAGCCGTGTGTCGATGCCCGCCTTCTCGCTCGTCCAGAGGAAGACGTCGAGGTGCGCCTGGTAGAAGAGCTGGGCCAGGCCTGGGTCCTCCCCGAGGTACCTGGGCTCGCCGATCAGTCCGAGCGTCGGTTCGTGGACGTCGAACACCGCGCGCGGCCCGCTGTAGAACACATATGCCCCGGGGCCGCCCACAGCGGGCGCGGGCACCATCACGCCTCCGGTCACGAAGGTCGCTCCGTGTCTGGCTGCCCATGCCGCCGCGTCCCGGGAGGCGTCGGGCGTATCCGAGCTGAGATTGACCAGGACCTTGCCGTCAAGAACACCGGAGGGCCCCGAACTCTCGGCGACCGGGCCGAGGATGTCGTACATCGCCCGGTAGTCGGTGAGGCTGAGGATGGTCAGCCCACTGGCGGCGACCGCGGCCGTCGGAGTTGGTGCGAGCGTGGCGCCGCCGGCGACGAGGTCGTCGGCGCGCCGCGCGGTGCGGTTCCACACCGTCACCGGATGGCCGGACCGCAGCAGGGACGCGGCCATCGCTCGGCCCATCGGGCCAAGGCCGATGACCGTCACAGGAGACAGGCCGTCCTCGCCGCTCATCGGGACTTCCTGAGCTCTTCGAAGATGCGGGCGGTGCCCTGCCGACCGTAGCCGGCAGCGATCTGCCGGCGAACGATGTCGTGGACGGGCCGCAGCACGTCGACATGGACGCCCGCTTCGAGGCTGGCCGTCACCAGTGAGGCCAGTGCGGCTTCGGTGAACTCAAGGCTCTGCTGGCCCGCCCCGGCGTAGTCCTCGGCGTCCACTGTGGCGGCGAGACCGGCCAGCTGGCCGGTCATGGCGGCGAGGAAAGGTGTCTGCCGTCGGGTGAACTCGGCAGCCGACACCCCTTCGGCACCGACCATCGCCGCGCCGTGCAGAAAGCCGGCGAACATCGTGTACATCCCGACGAGCATCGCCATGTCGCGGAGCGAGGCCATACCGGGGTCGGTCCCGAAGTAGTCGCTCTGCCCCCACAGATCGAGCAGTTCCCGGTTCTCTTCGAAGGCGGCCTCGGCACCGCTGTAGAAGATCACCGCATCCGGACGGCCGATCATCTCAGGTACGGCCATGATCGCGCCGTCCAGGTAGGTGATGCTGTGCTCCGTCGCCCAGGCCGCGAGCTCGCGGGCCTGGTTCGGTGTTGTTGTCGTCAGATTGATCACGGCACGTCCGGTCAGGCTGGCGGCGACCGGATCGATCACGGCGTGCACCGACTGATGGTCGAGCAGGCACAGGATGATCAGTCCATCGCCGGTGATCGCCTCGTCGACGGTCTTGGCGATGGTGGCGCCGCGCTCGCCGAGTGCTCCTGCTCTGCCCGGGGTGCGGTTCCACACCACGGAGGGTCGGCCGGCGTCGAGAGCCGCGGCGGCGAGCGCGCTGCCCATCGCACCCAGGCCCAGGAAGGTCGTACGGGTCGTCATCAAATCGTCCCTTGCTCCGCTCGGTGGTCTGACTGGCGCGCTGTCCCGACCCTCCCCGCTAACCTTTCCCACCGGCAAGTACCTACTATTTTGTTCAATACTTACCCGGAAGTTAGTGTCCAGCTGGGGCCAGGTGGAGGGTCTGATGGTGACGAGCACGCGGCGCGGTCCCTACGTCTGCGGCATCGATGCCGGTATGGACGTGGTGTCAGGGAAGTGGAAGTCGCTGATCCTCTGGGAGCTGAACAACCACGGAATCCGGCGGTTCGGAGAGCTGCGGCGCGGCCTTCCTGGCGTCAGCGAGAAAATGCTCATCCAGCACCTGCGCGAGATGGAGGAGGACGGCCTGGTCCGCCGCGAGATGTATCGCGAGGTGCCTCCCCGGGTCGAGTACTCCCTCACCGAGCACGGCACATCGCTCAACGAGGCCCTCCGTCCGCTGGGTGAGTGGGGGACGCGACGTCGCGAGCGCCTCGCCGCCGAGGAGGCGCTCACATCCACGTCACCAGCCGCGCCTCGCCAAGCGTCACCCACCATGCCGGTGCACCCGGGTCAGGCGATCGTGTGATCCGTCGGTCACGGGCTTGACCTTGACATGGTGATAGGGCTTCCACTGGGTACCGGAGGTGGTCCTGATCAACACGACAAGCGGAACCCCGCTGAACACCCGCGTGGCCAATGCTCTGGGCGCCAAGGACTCGTCGGTCCGGCTTCAGGCGGCCCTGGCGGTCGGCTCGAACCCCGACCCCGGCCTCCTGGAGACGCTCGTCGAGCGGTGCGCGGTCGAGCCGGACTTCTTCGTGCGAGACATGCTGTCCTGGGCGCTGACCCGCTTCTCGCCGCGGATCACCCTGCCCCGGATCCGCCAGGAACTCGACTCCGAGCGCGCTCAGGCCCGCAGTCAGGCGTTGCACACGCTCGGCAAGATCGGCGACAAGGGTGCGTGGGCCTGGATCACGCGCGACATGCTGCGCGACGCCGACGACGAGGTCGCGCGGACCGCGTGGCGCGTCGCGGTCGCCCTCGTGCCCGAGGGCGAGAAGAAGGCCCTGGCCGACGAACTGGTTGTGCAGCTCGGCCGCGGCGACCGCAGTGTGCAGCTGAGCCTGAGCCGGGCACTCGTCGACCTCGGCGACGTGATCGAGCCCGCCCTGGAGAAGGCCGCGGCGAATCCCGACCCGGCTGTGGCCGCGCATGCCCGTGCCACCGAGTTGCTCCTGCGGGACCCGGAGACCGGTTTCAACGCGGCCATCGATGAGGCGAGGCGGGTCATCGCACTCGGCCCGGAACGAGCCGCTGCGGCTGCCGCTGCTGCCGCGGCCGCGGCGGGAGTCGCCGAGCCTTCGGAGGTCGCCGAGCCTTCGAAGGCTGCCTGCGTCGCGGCGATCGGCGAGCCCACGGAGACGACCGAATCGACGGGGGCTGTGGATGCCGTGGAGGCCGTGGATTGCTGATCGGCGACGTGTCCCGCCACTCGGGGGTGAGCACCCGGATGCTTCGGTACTACGACGCCCTCGGCCTGGTGCGACCGACCGGTCGCACCCTCGGCGGCTACCGCGAGTACTCCGCCGAGGACGTCCGGAGAATCTTCCACGTGGAGAGCCTGCGGTCCCTCGGGCTCTCGCTCAAGCAGATCGGGCGTGCGCTGGAGGATCCGGCCTTCACACCGTCCGCCCTGGTCAGCGATCTCATCCGGTGGACCGAAGACCGTTTGGAGCGGGAACAGGAGCTGCTCGAGCGGCTCCGCGCGATCGACGCGTCGGCGCCCACCGGCTGGCAGGACGTCCTGCGCATTGTCGAGCTCATCCAGGGGCTCGACTCGACCAGCGCTGCGCGCAGGCAGCAGTCCGTCCTGGCCCGACCGGAGGGCGTGTCCGTTCCCGCCGAACTGCTGGTCAAGGCGGTCCTGGCCGAATCCGACCCCAACGTCGCGGGCGCTCTGCGCTGGGCGCTCGCCCGATCGGGCGCCGACGGCGTGGCAGCGCTGGCCGCCGGCGTGCACTCGGAGGATGTCGGCATCCGGCAGCGTGCGGTGCGGGCGATCGCCGAGATCTCCGAGGCCCCGGATGCGACCGCTGCGCTTGCGGACGCGCTCGGGGATCCGGACACAACGGTGCGCAGGCACGCCGCGCTGGCGCTGGGCAGCCGTGGCGGGACCGCGGCCGTGCCGGTACTCGTCGGCATGGTGGTCGAGGGCGTCAACGACGTCGACGCGGCGGAGGTCCTGGGAACGCTGTCCCTGGACCCCGGCTGCGCGGACCGGATCATCAGCGCGCTGGTAGACGAACTCGCCGCGCACGCTGCGGACTCCGCGGTGCGGATACGCCTGGCCCAGGCGCTGGTCGAGCTGCCGGGGACCGCCGCGCGGGAGGTCCTGCGCCAACTGACCCACGACGGCGACCGCACTGTCGCCCTCGTCGCCTCGGTCTTCGTCGAAGCTGTCGAAGAACGGTCCCCTGAAGGCCGAGGCGACGAGGATTCCTGAAAGCGCGCGACCGAGGTGTGGACCGGAATGCCCAGAACCCGTCTGGCAGGTCGCCAACCGTGGTCCGGCGGGTTGCCGCAGACACCGCACCGCCGGTCGGCCGCGCAATGCCCGGCGCGGGTCAGGCGTTCTCGGTGGTGGGGTGGCCGCCGGGGCCGTTCCAGTCGACGAGCTGGACGATGATGCCGTTGGGATCGCGGACCTGGAAGGCACGCTCTCCCCATTCCTCGACCGTCAGTGGCATCGTGATGGCCACGCCTTCGCCCTGAAGTCGGGCGAGTTCACCCTCCAGGTCGTCCACCACGAACGCGAGGATCAGCCCTGTCGCGTGGTCGTCGCGCTGGTCGGCGGGCAGGGTCGGCAGCCCGCGGCGCAGGTAGACGACGTTCATGCCGGCGTCATCGCGGCCGAGGGAGGCGAAGCCGTCGGCCGCCATCAGTTCCGTGAAGCCGAAGTGCCTGGCGAGGAAGGCCGCCGAAGCGGCGACGTCGTCGACGTTCAGCGACACCGCGGACGAACTGATCTTCATGGGGGATCCTCCGAGACCTGGTGCGACTAACTCTGTACGCAGTACATAATACACAGTACAAAGTTTCGCGGACGATGATGGCTACGTGACGGCTGAACGATCGGGCGCCGGTGATCCGGCCCGCACACTGGCTCTGCTGTGGGGAGAGGCGTCGACGGCATCCCGCCGGGGGCCGAGCCGGGCGCTGGACCTCGCCGCCGTGGTCAGGACCGCCACCGATCTTGCCGACCAGGAGGGCCTCGCCGCGGTGACGATGCGGGCTGTCGCCCGTGCCTTGGGCGTGGTCCCCATGACGCTCTACACCTATGTGCCGGGCAAGGAAGAGCTGCTGGACCTGATGCTCGACGCGGCCTACGCTCGGATGTCGCGTACGGACACCGCCGGCGCGCCGTGGCGGGAGCGGCTCACCGCCGTCGCCGACGAGAACCGCGCCCTGTTCGCCGCGCATCCCTGGGCGGCCGAGGTCTCCACCCTGCGCCCTCCCTTGGGACCGGGCCTCATGGCCAAGTACGAGCATGAACTGTCCGCCTTCGACGCCCTCGGCCTCTCCGACACCGAAATGGACGACTGCCTGACCTACCTGCTGTCCTTCGTCCAGGCCAACGCCCGTGCGGCCCACGAAGCGACCGGCGCGGCGGCTGGCCCCGACGGTGACGACACGCGGTGGTGGGCGCGGGTCGGCCCCCTCCTGGCCCGCGTGCTGGACGAGCAGCGCTATCCGCTCGCCAGCCGAGTCGGCACGGCCGCAGGCCAGGCACGCGGCAGCGCCCACGATCCCGACCACGCCTACCACTTCGGCCTTGCCCGCCTTCTCGACGGCCTGGCCCCCCTCATCGAACGCTGCTGACACACCGGACCAGGCCGGCCTCGCTCGGAATTACGAGGTTCGCCGTAGTGGCCGGTGATGAGGGGTTCGGCGCTGACCGGACGGCCCCCGCTGGTCCGCCGTACAGGGTGAGGTGGCGTGCGCCGAGGGCGATGACGGAGAGGTCGACGGCGGGTGCGACGAGGATCGCGATGTAGGTCGGGACTCCGAGGTGGATGTCGAGTGTGGTGACGTTGCGGAGGCCGAAGAGGAACGTCAGGCCGACCACGATCACGGTGGCGATGCGGATGGTGCCGTTCGGGCCCCGTTCAGACTTCCGCGGTGACGTCGCGCGGGCGCCACGGCCAGCTGGTGTCGATGACGGCGTCCGGCCGCCCGCCGCGGCGGCGCAGGTACGACTGGTAGTCCTCGGCCCAGCGGCGGTGCGCGTCGGCCTGCCAGCCCTGGAGCGCGGTCAGGCCCATCGCGGCCCAGTCGGGATGCATCCGCGGGAGACGCCAGGCGATCCTGGCCGTGGTCAGGCAGTCCGCGAGCGCGTCGTGGGCGCCGTCCTGGCGGACGCGGTAGTGGGTGGCGAGCGCGGTCAGCGTGCGCTTGCCGGGCCGGCGCGGATCGAGCTCACGGTCGATCACCATGGGGTCGAGGACGAGCATGTCAACCTCGGCGAGGCCGCGGCCGTGGTGGCGGCGCAGCTCGCGGTCGAGGAGCGTCAGGTCGAACGAGCTGTTCATGATGACGACGGGGATGCCGTCGCGCCACACGCCCTCCAGCGCCTGGCCGACCCGGCCGAGCACCTCGGCGGGATCGCGACCCTCGCGGCGGGCACGCTCCGTGGTGATCCCGTGTATGCGCGCCGCCGCCTCCGGGACGTCGACGCCCGGATCGATGATCTGGCAGAGCTGGTTCAGCACCCCGGTCGGGCCGACTTTCAGGAGCGCGACCTGAACAGCCCGGTCGGTCTCCACGTCGGTTCCGGTCGTCTCGAAATCGAGCACGGCCATCGGGCGCTGCCACCACGCCATCGTCCGGTCGTCTCCTCGGAACAGCCCGGGGACGCCGTCACACCGGGGCCAGGGGGTGAACACCGTCATTCCACCGGACCGCGCGGGCCCGGAGCAGGGGATTGGTGGTTCCCTGGGTCTTCGCTGTCGCGGTGTTGTCGCCACCCCGGCCAGTCTGCCCGGAAGACGCCACTCTCACTCGGTCAGGAGCGGCCGGCCGGCCGGGGGTCGGTTCCGTCAGATCGTCACGGCGCCGGTGTCGGTGTCGGTGTCGGCGCCAGGGTGGACGCCGTGAGGGCGGCCGCGGCGGCAGCGGCCTCCTCCGCACCGAGCGAGGACCAGAAGTCCGCCCCCGGTGTGGCCTCGGCGTGTGTCCTGCGGCCGTCGTCCCAGGCCGCGTCGAAGGACAGCCGCCAGGAGTGCAGGAACGTCCGGGTCACCGGCGCACGGTCGAACAACGGGTCGCCTTCGATGGGATGTCCGACCCAGGCCAGGTGGACCCGGATCTGGTGGCGCCGTCCGCTGATCGGGTACGCGGCGACCAGGGTGTGCTCCGCGCCCTCCCACACCCGGGCGATGCGGGTGACGGACGGGTAGGACCGGACGTTCGGGAACGTCCGGGCGGCGGGCACCGTCCAGCTCGCGGGGCCGCGGGCGCCGCTGCCGGCCGGGCCGTCGGAGCCGGGGGTGCCGTCGGAGCCGGGCGTGCCGGCGGGGCCGTCCGGGGTGGGTGTTCCGGCGGGGCCGGGCCAGGCGACGATGTCGGCCCGGTTGGCCGCGATCCGCACCCGGTTCTTGCGCCCGACGCTCAGCGGGAGGTCGATCGTGGCCAGCGCCGGCAACCCGCGGGTGCGGGTCAGTGCCAGATAGGTCTTCTCCACCGTGCGCCGGTTGAACTGCCGGGTCAGGTCGCCGTGGAAGCGCAGCTCCTTCGCGAACAGGACGACGCCGGAGGTGACCTTGTCGATGCGGTGCGCGGGGAACAGCTCCTCACCCGCGTCCCGTGCCATGGACACCAGGTCGGTGTCGTGGCGCTCGCCCATGACCGAGACGCCCACCGGCTTGTCGAGTGCGAGCACCGCCTCGTCCTCGAAGATCTTCCGACTCTCCCGGATCGTTGTCCACTCCGTCACGAGACCGCCCGCCCCCACAGTGCCGATGCTCACAATTCAAGTATTCGCCACACGGAGAGCCGGCGGACGGGATCCTCCCGAGGTAGGCGGTCCGCTCTGCCCGACGCGGGCGTCCTGTCGATGTTTCCAGGCGGCCCTGGGAGCCTGGCTCCGGTGCCGATCGCCGGGCCGGATCGGCGCCGCGGCCGGCTACCCGGCCGGCCGTGCGCAACCTGACGTCGGAAATCTTCCTTGTTTCGTGTAATAAGCCCAGTACCAGCTACTTCGCCCGTAGCAGAAGGGACCATCATGACTGCCGGCCCCCGTCAGCCTGACCGCACGTCATCCGCAGCCGGCTCGACGTTCATGCCCGGGAAGACCGCCGCGGTGCCCCGCCAGCCGTCGGCCGTGTCCGGGGGAGGCGAGGCCCGTGCCCGAACCGGGGCTCCCGCCGAGGTGGGGACGCGCGCGGGGAGCGCTGAGAGCGCGCGCGGCGCCGAAAGCGCGCGCCGTGCCGAGGACGGCCCGGGCGGCAGGCCCGTGGAAGTGGCGGCCGGGCCCGGTGAGGTCACGGGGAGCACACACGCGCCGGCCGCCGGCAACGGGATCCTGGGCGGTGCGCCGCCGATGGCGCGGCCACGGGCCGCCGCCGGGGCGCTCTTCTTCGACGAGGAGGGCCGGGTCCTGCTGGTTGAGCCGTCCTACAAGCCGGGGTGGGACATCCCCGGCGGCTTCATCGAACCCGGCGAGTCGCCGTACGCGGCGTGCGTCCGCGAGGTCGAGGAGGAGATCGGCATCGTCCCGCCGATCGGACCGCTGCTGGCGGTCGACTGGGCCTCCGACGAGATCGCCGGAGACATGCTGCTGTTCGTGTTCGACGGCGGACTGCTGCCGGAGCCGTGGCGGGAGCGGATCCGGGTGGACATGGACGAGATCATCAACTGCGCCTTCACCCCGATCTCCGAGGTCGATGACGTCCTGCCCGTCATGCACGCCCGGCGGGTCCGGGCCGCCGCCGAGCGGCGCGGGCAGGGCGACGGCGCCGGCTATCTCGAGCGCGGGTACCTGGTGCCGTCCGATCCGGCGCTCGCCGCGGACGGCTCCGGGGAGTAGCCGCATCCGCGGCGACGGTCCCTCCGCGAGTGGAGATGCCGGCCGGGCCGCGGGGGGCGATGATGCCGGCACGGGACGGCGTTCGCCACGCGTGGCTGACGGTTGTCGAGCTGGCCCCCAGGGCACCGGGCCAGCTCGCGGACGGTCGGCAGGCGGCCGCCTGCACCCGGCCAGCGCGGCTGACAGGAGTGACGCATGTCCAGGACGATCCGAGCGGCGCTTGTCCAGGCGCGGTGGACGGGCGACCGGGAAACGATGGTCAAGGCTCACGAGGAGCACGCGCGGTCGGCCGCCGCGCTGGGCGCACAGGTCATCTGCTTCCAGGAGCTCTTCTACGGGCCCTATTTCTGCCAGGTTCAGGACGCCGCCTTCTACTCCTACGCGGAGTCGGTGCCGGGGCCGATCGTCGACCGGTTCGCCGCGCTCGCCGCGGAGCTCGGGATAGTGATGATTCTGCCGGTCTACGAGCAGGAGCAACCCGGGATCCTCTACAACACGGCGGCGGTCGTGGACGCCGACGGCTCCTTTCTCGGCAAGTACCGCAAGACCCACATCCCGCACGTGACCGGATTCTGGGAGAAGTTCTACTTCCGGCCCGGGAACCTCGGATATCCGGTCTTCGACACGGCGGTCGGCCGGATCGGGGTCTACATCTGTTACGACCGTCATTTTCCGGAGGGCTGGCGCGCGCTCGGCCTGAACGGGGCCGAGCTGGTGTTCAACCCGTCCGCCACCTCCCGCGGCCTGTCGAACTACCTGTGGAAGCTTGAGCAGCCCGCGGCCGCGGTCGCCAACGAGTACTACGTCGGCGCGGTGAACCGGGTGGGTGTCGAGGACCTGGGCGACGACGACTTCTACGGAACCTCCTACTTCGTCGACCCCGAGGGGACGTTCGTCGACGGCACCGCGGACGCACACGAACCGGAGCTGCTGGTCCGGGACCTGGACATGAGCCTGTTGACCACGGTGCGCGACCGGTGGGCGTTCTATCGTGACCGACGGCCGGACACCTACGGCGACCTCACCGCGCCGTGACCGGTCGCGTGCCGTCCCGACCCGGGCCGGCAGCCAGGTGGGAAGCAGGTCCGGTGAAGGGGCAGACGACGTGAGGACGCTGATCACCGGCGGGACGCTGGTCGGCCCGCTGGGCGCGACGCCCACCGAGATCCTGGTCGACGGCGAGACCGTCACGGCTCTGTTCGTGCCCGGCAGCCTGCCAGAAGGCCTGCGCGGCAGCCTGCGCGACGGCCCCGGCTCCTCGGTCGACCGGGTCATCGACGCCACCGGGAAGTACGTGATCCCGGGCGGCGTCGACGTCCACACGCACATGGAGCTGCCCTTCGGCGGCACCTCGGCGTCCGACACCTTCGCCACCGGGACGGCCGCCGCGGCCTGGGGCGGCACCACGACGATCATCGACTTCGCGGTGCAGCGCACCGGCGAGGTGGTCGAGGAGTCGCTGACCGCCTGGCACGCGAAGGCCGAAGGTCAGTGCGCCATCGACTACGGCTTCCACATGATTATCGGCGGTGTCGACGACCAGGCGCTCAAGGCGATGGACTACCTCGTCGCCAACGAGGGCATTTCCAGCTTCAAGCTGTTCATGGCGTACCCCGGAGTGTTCTACAGCGACGACGGCCAGATCCTGCGGGCCATGCAACGGGCGGCCGAATCCGGCGCGATGGTCATGATGCACGCGGAGAACGGCATCGCGATCGACGTCCTCGCCGCCCAGGCGCTCGCCCGTGGCGGGACGGGCCCTGTTCACCACGGTTACACCCGTCCACCCGAGCTGGAAGGGGAGGCGACGAACCGGGCGGCGGTGCTGGCCCGGGTCGCCGGAAACTGCCCGCTCTACTTCGTGCACATGTCGGCGTCCGAGGCGCTGGCGGTCGTTTCGGCGGCCCGCGGCGCCGGCCACAACGTGTTCGCCGAGACCTGCCCGCAGTACCTGTACCTCAGCCTCGAGGAACATCTCGGGGCCCCCGGCTTCGAAGGCGCGAAATACGTCGCCTCGCCACCATTGCGGACGAACACGGCCAGCCATCACGACGACCTGTGGCGCGGCCTGCGTACCGACGACCTCGCCGTGGTCTCCACCGACCACTGCCCGTTCTGCTTCCGGGACCAGAAGGAGCTCGGCCGCGGCGACTTCACCAGGATCCCGAACGGGATCGGCACCGTCGAGCACCGCATCGACCTCGTCTACCAGGGCGTCGCCAGCGGGCGACTCTCCCTGCCACGCTGGGTGGAGACCTGTGCGACCACCCCGGCGCGGATGTTCGGCCTCTACCCCCGCAAGGGGATCGTCGCCCCCGGTTCGGACGCCGACATCGTCATCTACGACCCGGCGGCCAGCACGACCATCTCCGCGTCGACGCACCACATGAACCTCGACTACTCCGCGTGGGAGGGCTTCCAGGTCGCGGGAAAGGTCGACACCGTCCTCTCCCGCGGCACGGTCGTCGTCGCCGGCGGGGAGTTCCACGGGCGGGCCGGGCACGGGCGCTACCTGCGCCGCGGCCTGTCCCAGTACCTGCGATGAGCGTGACGGTGGCGGGCGTGCCTGCGATGAGAACGCCGGTGGCGGGCGTGTCGGTGGCGAGTCGGAAGGCAGGTCCCTGATGGATGTCGGAGTGGTGCTGCAGACCAACCCGCCCGCGTCCCGGGTGGTCGAACTCGCCCGGCAGGCCGAGACGCTCGGCTTCAGCCACGTGTGGACCTTCGACTCCCACCTCCTGTGGGAGGAGCCGTTCGTCATCTACAGCCAGATCCTCGCGGCCACCCGCAAGGTCAAGGTCGGCCCGATGGTCACCAACCCGGCGACCCGCGACTGGACGGTCACCGCCTCCCTGTTCGCCACGCTCAACGAGATGTTCGGCAACCGCACGATCTGCGGGATCGGCCGTGGCGACAGCGCCGTCCGGGTCCTCAACGGCCGGCCGACGACACTGGCCACCCTGCGCGAGTGCGTCGCCGTCGTCCGCGCCCTCGCCAACGGGCGGGAGGCGGAGGTGAACGGCGCGAAGCTGCGCTTCCCGTGGGGCACCGACAGCCGGCTGGACGTCTGGATCGCCGCCTACGGCCCGAAAGCCCTGGCGCTGGCCGGCGAGATCGGCGACGGGTTCATCCTGCAGCTCGCCGACCCCGACATCGCCGCCTGGACCATCCGGGTGGTGCGCGAGGCCGCCGAGAAGGCCGGCCGCGACCCGGCATCGGTGCGGTTCTGCGTCGCCGCGCCCGCCTACGTCGGCGACGCCGACCCGCTGTCCCTCGCCCACCAGCGCGACCAGTGCCGCTGGTTCGGTGGGATGGTCGGCAACCACGTCGCCGACCTCGTCGCCCGCTACGGCACCCCGGCCGCGGCCGGCCCTGTTCCGGCAGGCGGCACGGCGCTGCCGTCAGCCCTGACGAGTTACATCACCGGCCGCCACGGCTACGACTACAACGAGCACGGCCGCGCCGGGAACACCCACACCGACTTCGTCCCCGACGAGGTCATCGACCGGTTCTGCCTGCTCGGCCCGCCGGCAGCGCACATCGAGCGACTCACCGAGCTCGCCGGCCTCGGCGTCGACCAGTTCGCGGTCTACCTCCAGCACGACGCCAAGCACGCCACCCTGGAGGCCTACGGCGAGACCGTCATCCCGGCGGTCAGCGACGCCGTCCGGGCGAAGGCGCGATGACCGAGGCCCCGTCCGCGGTGACCTAGACCCTGCCGACCTGCCGTGCCGACACCCGGCCGGCCGTAACGGTGGCGACCGGCCGGGGCACGGCCGGCCGCTGGTGTCTCAGGTCAGGGCGCCGGAACGCCGCAGCAGACGCGACACCTTCGCCCGTTGATCCGGAGCGAGCGAGGGCTCCGAGGCGCCGAGGGAACGGTGGAGCAGGTCGTCGGCGCCGTGCTCGTCCCCGGCGGCGCGGATCACCTCCGCCACCCGCCACAACACGGGGCCGCTGTCCGGTGCGTCCCGCAGCGCCATCGTCGACTCGCCGGACGCCTCGGTGACCCGGCCGAGGCGGGCCAGCGCCAGCGCCCGCGCCGCCCGCAGCTCCGCCGCGCCTGCCGCCGCCGAGACCCCGCCCGCCGCCGACACTCCGCCCGCCTTCGCGGACGTCGTGCGGGCGAGCCGGTCGAAGTCCTCGATCGCCCCGGTGTCGTCGGCCAGCTCGACCCGCAGCTGGGCCCGTCCGGCCAGCGCCGCTACCGCGTCGGGGGCGATCGTGAGCACCGCCGAGAAGATGGCCGCGGCCGCCCACGGCTGACCGGCCCGCCAGAGCGCATGCGCGAGGTCCGACTGGACGTCCGCGTCACCCGGCAGACGTTCCCCGGCGGCCTGCAGCTCCTCCACCGCCCGCCCGACCTGGCCGGCGTCCAGCAGGAGCCGGCCGAGAGCGGCCAGCACCCGCCCGGAGGCCTCGGTGTCCGAGAGCGACTCGTAGATCTCCGCGGCCTCGCGATGGCAGGACTCGGCTTGGTCCAGCCGTCCCTCGGTCTGGAAGAGCTGTGCCCGCAACGCCTGGGTGCCCGCCCGAGTGAGCGAAGGCGCCGGGTCGCGTCGCAGCGCCTCCTCGGCGTGGGCGCATGCGGCGGCAAGATCGCCGTCCGCGAAACTCACCTGCGCCGCCCGAAGGTAGTCGTCCGCCCCGATCTCGGCGACCGGTCCGCTGCCGCCCGTCCACGGGGTGGACGTCCGCTGCAGCGGTTCGAGTAGCCGGTCGTCGAAGAGCTCGAAGCGACGGGAGCCGGACAGGTGCTCGCAGCGCAACACATAGCGCTCGGTCAGGGCGTCGAGCACCGGCGTGGGCATGCCGGCGGTTGTGGTGAGACCCTCGTCGACCACACCGCGACGCCCGCGCTCGGTCACGAACGTCCGGGTGAGCCAGGCGCGCAGCTCGTCCTCGTCGAGATCATGCTCGTGGGCGATCGTGACCAGCGTGCGCGTCAGGTAGTCCTCGAGGACCGCGGTGACGTTCCCGACCGGGCCGAGCCAGGACGCGGTCACCGGAGCGTCCGCCACGGGCCGGGACCGCCACAGCGCCGTCGCCACGAGCTGCAGGAACACGGGCTGGACGGCCTCCGCGACCAGCAGCGACTCGGAGCCGGTCGCGTCGACGGTCCGGCTGGTCGTGAGGTCGTCGACGCAGGCCGCGGCGGCGCCGGGGGCGAACCGGATCCCGGCGGCGCGCAACGGCTCGACGAGGGCCGTCACGGCGCACTCCGGGCTCAACGGGGCGACGGCGACCTCGGTGACCGGCATGGCTGATTCGTAGCCGGCCTGATCGGCGCAGGCCGCCAGCAGGGTCCGCCGGTACGGCAGCAGCGCCGTGCGATGGTCGGAACGCAGCACCAGCAGGATCCGCAGGTTCGGCAGCTCCGTGGCCGCCCCGGCGAGCGCCTCGACGAACTGCGACCGCAGCGGAGCCAGCCGGGGCGACCGCGGCGAGAGGAACTCCTCGAACTGGTCGATGGCCAGCAGAACCGGCCGGGACGGGCCGCGCGGGCGCCGCCGCTCCGCCCGCTCCCGGAGCGCCTCCAGGAGGGACAACGACTCGTCGTCGTGGGCCCAGCACCGCAGCAGCGCCCGGGTGAACGGGTTCCCGGGCCCCACCATCGTCGGTTCGAGCCCGTCGAGACTCGCGGCCGTGAGGCCAGGGCTGGTGATCCGCCCGACCGGGAGGACATCGGCGTCCGCGCCGGCCAGGTCCGGCAGGACGCCCGCCCGCAGCAGAGATGTCTTGCCGGCCCCGGCCGGGCCGTGCGCGATCACGAGACGGCTGCGCAGCCACGCGGCTGACAGGGAACGGGCCTCGGCGTCCCGCCCGAAGAACGACCCGGCCTCGTCCTCCTCGAACGGGCGCAGCCCGACGTAGGGGAGATCGGCCCGAAGTTGGGTCACCATCCGCCGGCCCGGCCCCACTGCCGCCGCGACGACGACCCGCCCGCGGAGCGGGTCATCTCGGGACGTATCGACCCCGAGGGCAGCCGGTACCGGGTGAGCGCGAGTACGCCGCCGATGGCGGATCCAGCTCCGACCTGGGTGGCTGGCGGGCGGATTGTCGTCGTCGTTGACTGCTCCGGGGAGATCCGAGTGCTTCCTGTGCCTTTTGGCGGAAATTTGGCGGCGAGGGTTGGATAGTAGGTATTCAACAGTGCTGATAGCCTTTCGGCGTTGACGCGACCGTGCCCGCGAATGGTATCCACCTGGCCCGGCCCGGCTCTGCCGTCGCGCGGTCCTGGACCGTCCCCATCATTCTCCGACATTTGGCGGCCACTGTGAGCCGACCTCTCCACATGGCAAGATTTTCGCAGTTCGGGGGGTCGTCGCTGTCGCTGTCGCTGGTTCGGGCAGGGCGGGACAGCCCGGGTGATCGAGTGCGTGCAGTCTTCGCCGTCCTTGTTCCGGAGTCGGCCCTCCCGATCGGTGGGCACATTCCGGACTGGCCGGAAGCTGCCGGCTGGCGGCGCGCCGGACCGCGGTCTCCGTCAGGCGGCCAGCCGCTGGTCGGTCCGCTCTGCCGGCCGCGGATCCGGGGGCTCGGCCTGGAGGGAAGGCGGCTCCGCCGGCCCCGCCTCGGCCGGGCGCCTGGGTATCTGCTGTCGATGCCGCGCTCCCCGGCCAGCGCTGAAAATAGCTTCTGACCTGCGGAAACGTGCAGTTCGGAAGATGCTATGGAGCCGTTAGGGCATCGTGGGTCGACGTGTACGGAGGTGTCGGTCGGCGAGCCGTCATGGTGCCCTCGATGACCTGGCCGTTTGGCAATGAGGGTGGACGTGTCGTGCGTCCGACATTCGGGCCCGTCTTTGGTAGGTTGGCCTGGGCCGGAAGGTGGTCGTCCGCATCGCCCGACCGACTCGCGGGCGGGCCTGCGGAATGGCGCCAGAGCCACTGGTCGATGTTATCATCAGGCGTGCCGCCGAAGATTTTGCGGCGCGCCGGCCAGATGTGTACGGGGCAAGGTCTCTGCGGCTCGTATGCTCGGTGGCTGTTCTGTACCGACGGGCGGGCGGGGGCGGAGGAACGTGGCTTCGGTAGTGGAGTTCGACTCGGCGAGTGGGCCGAGTCGAGGTGTTCCGATGATTTGGGGCGGCGTACCCCAGCGGAACAAGAACTTCACTGGGCGAGAAAGCCAGCTCACCGAGCTCCGTCGCCGTGTCTCCTCCGACCAGACCGACGTCACGGCGGTCCTGCCGCACGCCCTCCAGGGCCTGGGTGGTGTCGGGAAGACCCACCTCGCCATCGAGTACGCGTACCGATACCAGTCGCACTACGACCTCATCTGGTGGATCCCTGCCGACCAGCCGGCGCTCGTGCGGTCCAACCTGGCCGCGCTGGCGCCGCGTCTGGGTCTGTCCGAGGGCGGCCTGCTGCGGGTCGAGGACTCGGTCGCCGCGGTACTGGACGCCCTGCGCCGGGGTGAGCCCTACCACCGATGGCTGTTGATCTTCGACAATGCCGACCAGCCGGAGCTGATCCGCAGCCTGATGCCGCACGGCCCCGGTCACGTGCTGGTCACCTCACGTAACCGACGCTGGCAGAGCATCGTCGACACGATTGAGGTCGACGTCTTCGCTCGCCGTGAGAGCCTCGAGTTTCTCGACCGCCGGGTTCCCGGCATAGTGCAGGCCGACGCCAACCGGCTGGCCGACGCGCTGGGAGACCTACCACTGGCGCTGGAACAGGCCGGGGCGCTGCAGTTCGAGACCGGCATGGGCGTAAAGGAGTACCTGCAGCTTCTGGAGGAGGCCTCAAGCCGGCTGCTGGCGGAGAACCCGCCGTCCGACTACTCCAAGCCGGTGGCCGCCGCGTGGAGCCTGTCGGTGACCCGGCTGCGGGACCAGGCGCCGTTCGCGCTCGAGCTGCTGCGGCGCTGCGCCTTCTTCGGCCCAGAGCCGATCTCGCTGGAGATGCTCGACCGCGGCAAATACACCCTGAGCTCAGACTTCGGCCGCTCGATGCAGGACCGGCTGTTGGTAAGCCGTGCCATGCGGGAACTCGGCCGCTACGCGCTGGCAAAGATCGACACCAGTCGGAAGACGGTGCAGGTGCACCGCCTAGTCCAGATGCTCATCCGTGACGAGCTTCCTGCCGAGGAGCAGGTACGCATGCGGGGCGAGGTGCATGCGCTGCTCATCGCGGCGGACCCCGGGAACTCCGAAACCGAGAACCGCGCCGCGTTCGAGAATTTGCTCGCGCACATTGTGCCGTCCGGTGTCTTCGAGTCCAGCGAAGTTCAGGCTCGCCAGCTCATCGAGCACCTGATTAGGTACTTGTACAACGTCGGCGACTTCACGACGGGACTGAACGAGGCGGATCGCGCCCTGAAACGGTGGGAGGAGGTTTCCGGCGAGCGCGATCCGGACGTGCTCGTGCTGAAGGGGATCAAGGCGGACATCCTCTGGGTGCTGGGTAGGCATCAGGACGCCTATAATCTTCGGCGGCCCACGCTGGAAGCGATCACCGAGGTCCTTGGGCCGGATCACGAGGAAACCCTCGTCATCCTGAATGGCCATGGCGCCGACCTGCGTGCTCGCGGCGAGTTCCGAGCCGCTCTCGAACTCGATGAGGATTCCCTTCCTCGACACGAACGCACTTTTGGTACCTATACCCACGAAACACTTATTGTGGCCAACAATCTTTCGGTGGACTACAGTCTGAATAGCTCCTATGAGCGTGCGTTGCGGCAGGATCAGGAGACTCTCTCTGGTAGGAGGGACCTATGGGGCGGTGATACCAATCCATGGGTGGCTGGTTCGCTCGCCGCCATTGCTCGCGATTTGCGGCAGGCGGGGCATTATCTAAAAGCTCGGGATGCGGCGGAGCACGCCTATCGAGTTTACGAAGATCTAGTGAATGATGGGAAGCTAGCGAATGATCATCCTGCAGTACTAGGGCAGGCGAAAGATCTTTCAGTCGCCCGGCGCAAGGCCGGAAGTTTTCCCGAGGCGTTGGAGCTGGCCGAGCAGGTATACGGCCGTTACACGGATAGCCGACAGTTTGGAAGGGAGCATCCCGACGCTCTCGCCGCCGCGATCAATCTGGGAAATGCGCAGCGGGTCGCCGGTGATCCCAACGAGGCGGCGGAACGCATCGAGAAGACCGTCAGTCGTTATCAAGATGTTTTCGGTGCCGATCATCCTTACGCCTATGGATGCTATCTGAATCTCGCCCTGGTCCATCGTCAGCTCGGCCGGGTCGACGAGGCCGAGCGTCTCCTCAAGAACGCGCTCGCTGGTCTGGACGACAGGCTCGGTCCGGACCACCACTTCACACTCACCTGTCTGGCGAATCTGGCCACCGCCCGGTCTGCGCAGGGCGCGGTCGATGAAGCCCTGGAGATGGGGGAGAGAGGGCTAGCACATTTCCGGGATCTCCTCGGACCCGACCATCCGCATACTCTGGTGTGCGCGACGAATGTTGCGCTGGACCTGGCCCAGCTTGGCCGGGACGAGGAGTCCCAGAAGCTCGCCGCCGATACCGTGGCTCGTTACCGCCGGGTCCTGGGGCCCGAGCATCCCGATGTGCGGGCCGGTGAGCGGGGTGAGCGGCTCGACTTCGACTTCGAGCCGCCGCCGCTGTAAGCCCCCGGGGGGCTCGTCCGCCCCGTGCGCGATGGATCTAGCCGGTTATGGTACCGGTTCGGGTAGCCAAGAAGCGACGGCGTCCGGATCGGCGCGGATGCCGGACAACTCCTCGATTCTCCGGTGCAGCCGGTGGACGACTTCCGGCCGGGCGACCAGGGTGCGCGATCCCGGTGAGCGGTGCTGCCGCCGGCACAACGCCAGACCGGCCCAGGCATCGAGCAGGTCGGGCTCACGTCCTATTTCGTCCTTGTACGCCTGGGCCGCAGTATGGGGATCCCCGAACGCGAGGGCCTGATCGGCCGCGGAGACGGTGGCGTCGAGAACGTGGGGTACGCCCTGTCGGGCGGCCTCGAATCGTTTCGGGTCCAGCAGGCGAAGCTGGGTGAGCGCAAGCCGCGAGCTGGTTACCAGGCCGCGATGACCTGGGACGATGCGCGTCGGTACCCGCGTGGCCGGTGGTGGCTGGCCGCCCTCGATCCAGGCCTTGGCCAACAGCGTGATCTGAGCAGGCACGGGTTCGGCGTTACGGAGCCTCCAGGTAATTCTCGTGTCGTCAGAAGCCCTACGTGCGAGTTCGCCAGGCCCGTTGGGAACCGATTTCTGACGACTGGCCCAGATGGTGGACTGCATGCCGTCCAGAAAACGCAGACCGAGCGATGTCATTGCGCCGGAAAAGCGGAGCGTGCTCAGGACCCGCCAAACCTCGTCCCGCCATCGCGCGAACTCGAAGTGGGCGAACTCGTCCCCACTTTCCACAAGTCGTCGATAATTCCAGAATTCGGTCAATCCAAGATAGGCGTAGGCGCCCTGCAGCAGACCCGGAAGGGGACGCGGGTCACGTCGCCATGGCGCGTAGAACAGCCGTTCGTCGGCCGGCTTGACCAGGGTCACCAGATCGAGTAGCGCGGAGAGCTTCGTGTGCTGGAACTCGTGGACCAGCGCCGCGGCGAAGGAGAGCCCGTTCCGGGGAAGAGTGAGGGCCACCGCGCCGAAGGCCTCACCGGACGAGGCGCTGAGCTCCTCGGCCCACGACGAGGACGCCAGCGGAAAGATGGTCGCCAGCCCGGCCGCGACGGCTTCCGCGGTCCGTGGGTCGTAGTCGCCGAGGATGCGCCAGCCGTCGTCGAGACGTTGCTGCCAGACGTCGACGTCCTCGGTCGCCGTGTCGGGCGCCATCGGCAGCTCGAGCAGCCCCCGGGCCGGGTCGACATCGTCGAGTAGAAGGGCGATGCGCCGGCCGTTCGCGACGCTCACCAGCTCCGGAACCATGCGCCACTGGCTGTACTGCGACTGAGCCGGGGGAGGAGGCTTCGCGGCCGGGCCGCTCGGGATCTCCAACGCCATGGACTCGATCTGCATGTTGTCGACATGGCCGGCGGCCAGGTGCAGGACCGCCCCCTCGATCCGGACCGTGGCCCAGCCGGCCAGGCCGACTTGGACCCGGCCGACCGCCGGGATGAGCAGGTCGCCGTCCCGGAGGGGGACGGCCACCGTTGCGCACAGCCCGGCGCGCAGCGCTGCAGCGACGGCGTAGCTGCCGAGGATCCCGAGATCCTCCTCCAGCGGCATGGCAGGGCTGGCGTTCCCGTGGAGTCGACGCAGGCAGTGCATCGCCCACAAGCCGAGGCCCGGTGACAGCAGGATTGCCTCGGTTGCCTCCGGGGCCTTCCGTTGGGCTGCGGCGATCACGCAGTAGGCGTTCGCCAGGCCACCGGCAGCGACGGCCTCCGGAGCCCGCTCGTCGGCGTCCATCATCACCGCGTGGAGTGCGAGAAGCCGCTTGCTCAGCTGCGTTCTGCGCAGGCCGAGCACGAGCCCCGTGCGCCCGCCACCGGCCGCGAGGTCGTCGAAGTCGGCCAGCGCGAGCCGATGGAATTCAATGTTCACCCTGCGGCTTTGCCTTTTCGATATCTGCCCGGATCTGTTTGCCGATTCGTGTGATCAGTGCGAACAGATCCGGGCAGTATACGGATCTGTTCCGAAAGCCGCTGCCGGCCTGATATCGGTGGGGGTAATATCCACCTCCGCACACGCGGTGCACCGGGCATCGCGTGCACTCGGGACCGAGCGCGGCGGCGCCGATCTGTCGAGCAATGATACCCGGATGGTGCAGCGCCTCGTCGAGGTCATTGCGCGAAACGGTGAGGCCGGTGGATGCCGCGCCGTGATAAGCAGACTTGAGTGCGTCGACCTGTTCGATCGAGCCGTCGGTCTCGACGACAACGACGGACGAGGGCGAGAGCCCGACCGTCTCGATGCGGCTGTGGCCACCGAGGATCAGCGAGATGATCTCCAGGAACAGGCGGATGTCCGTCTCGTGGCTGGGAGCCGGATACCAACGGTCGAACACCTTGCCGAGCCAGTCGGCGTAGGGCGTCGACGTCTCATCGCTGTCCCGGGCCGGTGGGCGGGCCGTCCAGTTCCCGTGTGGAAGAAGGAAGTCGAGGCTCGGTGGCCGCCACGCCAGCAGGCTCTCGTACACCTCTCCGGGATCGCTCGTGGGGTCGATGACGCAGAGCAGCCCGGCGAAAATCGACCGGAAACGTTCCGAGGTGAGCAGGTGCAGGCCTCGCGCGATCTCGGCGTGGCTCCCGCTCCCGTTGCGATGGGTCCGGCGCCGGTCGTTGACCGCCAGATCGCCGTCGACGCTGACCCCGACCTGGATGCGGAACTCCCGACAGAGCTCGAGGAACACCTCGTCGATCAGAGTGCCGTTGGTCTGGAGGACGAACTCCACAGCGGTGTCGGTGCCTACTGTGGCGAGCACGCGCTCCGCGATGTCGCGGAGATAGTCGTGACCGACCAGGAGCGGCTCACCGCCGTGCAGGATGATCTGCATGCGTGGGAGTTCGTGCCTCCTCGCGTGCGCGGAGAGCCTGTGTGCCGTGGCCTCCACCACCGCCGGGCTCATCGTGACAGGCTGCGTCCGCCAGTTCTGGTCGGCCTGGTGGTAGACGTAACAGTAGGTACACGACAGGTTGCATCTACTGTTGATCTTTAGGATGATCTGGCGGAAGGGCGTGGGCTGCCAGCCCGTGGCGGTCAGCTGGTGGAAGTCGAGTTCGTTGGTCGGCCATTCGGCCGCCGAATCTTCGTAGGTCGTGCCGAGGAGGTCGATCACACGATCTCGTCGTTCAGGCGTTAGAAAGCTGCGATGACGGAAGAGGTGAACCCGGCCGCCGGCCGCTGAAATCCCGAGGATTCCCCCTCTGTCTGAAGGTCGTTCCGTAGGATTCCGTTCCCCGGTATGCCTGCCTCGTCAAATTCCGTAGCGGTGGACTGGAATCCGGCATGGGGTAGACCGGCTCTCGAAGCCTCCTTGGCTAGACGGCGGGCAACTCGCCGTAGAGTGCGGTTCCCTGTCGCGGCTACCTCGTCAAGTCGCAACACGCCCAGGTCGGGCAGACGTGTCTCGATGTCGGAAGACGAGTCGTCCATCTGGTGTCCTCCTCCGTCGTCCCCGGTCCTCCAATCTAGCCGGTGTTGCCCTCAGGTGCTTCGCTCCTGTTGAAGTCCGCCGTTTCGGCGGTCGGTTGCCGGGCCTGCGCATGACGGAAGCGATCCCGTCCTTTGCTGGTTTCGTAACCTGTCGATGCCGTGCTTCGGGGAAGGCTCGCTCCCGGTCATGGTGGACTGCGTCTTCCGTAGCGGTGTCGATCAGCAATCCGCGGCCGGTGTGTACCCGCGAGACGACGTAGAATCTGTTCTCGCCCGTCGGGAGGATGGATCCGGCCGAGTGCACCCTACTTGAGCCGGCCTACGCGGCGCGGCCACGCCGGGCCGCGGGAGAGGGGCCATTCGGTGTCGGGGGAGAGTGTCGGGCGGGGGCTTGCGCAGGGTCGGTCTCATACGGAAGACGACCTCGCGGGGTTTTGCCGGGGCACCCGAGCACGGGTACCTGCATCGGCTGACGCCGGCCGGCATGCCTGAAGCCTGGAGCGTGCGGCCGCTGTACTTCTTTTTCAGCTATGCCCGGGCGGACAGCCGTGACGACCCGCTGCTCGAGCGGTTCTTCCGTGATCTCAGGGCCGAGGTGCGCCGCCGGGTGGGTCATCCGGACCCGGACACCGTCGGCTTCCTCGACCAGCGCAGCATCCAGCCGGGGGAGGCCTGGTCGACGGAGCTTGGCGCGGCACTGTGCCGGTGCCGAACCTTCGTGGCGATGTGCTCACCCTCGTTCTTCGCGAGTGAGTACTGCGGCCGGGAATGGGGGATGTTCGACGGGCGGCTGCGCTCCGCCGCCGCGTCCAGCCAGGCCTGCCCGGCGGCGCTGCTTCCCGTGATCTGGACGCCGTTACGCGATCCGCCGGAGCTGCTCGCCCGGTTGCAGTACGATCACAACGGGCTGGGGAAGACTTATACGCAGTTCGGGCTGCGGTACCTCATGCAGCTCAAGCGCAATCATGACGAGTACCAGGAGTTCGTGCTGACATTAGCGGTCCGGATCGTCCAACTCGCTGAGGACTCGCCGTTGGCCCCGAAGTCCGAGATCCCGCCCCTCCATGAGGTTCCTGACGCATTCCGCGTACTCGCCAGGCCGCCGTCGACGCCGGATGAGGAAGATGTGCCGCCCGAGATACCGGCGACGGTTGTTCCCGACCCGCCGCGGGCCGACCGGGCCGAGGACTACGTCCCCGTGGCGGACAAGGAGTCTGGTGAACCGCCGTCACCGGATCCGCGGACGGCACCGGCGCCGAATCCGCCCCGGCCCCCGACTCCGCCCCGCCCGCTACAGGAGACGCTACCGCCCATCGTGGGCGGGCCCGGCCGCGTGACCTTCGTGTTCGCCTCGACGTCGGCCGAGGAGATCGCCGCGTTGCGTCGTCAGCTCGACTGTTATGGCGAGACCTTCGAGGAGTGGACGCCGTACAAGCCCCGGGCCCACGACCGGGTCTGCGTGATCGCACAGATGGTCGCCGCCAGGCAGGGACTAGTCTCGAACATCGTTCCGCTGGACCACGGCGTCTCCGATCTGCTGGAACGGTCAAAGGTCAGCAACGAGATCGTGATCCTCATCGTGGACATGTGGGCGGCCAAGCTGGAGAACGTACGCCGGGCGCTGGCCACCTACGACGTTCGCAACGAGCCGACGTCGGGTGTTTTGGTGCCGGTGAACCCGCACGACCTGGAGACCCATGCCAACTCCGCGCATCTCACAGAGGTACTGGCGACCGCGCTGCGGAACAACTTCGTCCGCCGGGACAAGCTGTTCCGCATGGACGTGCAGTCCCGCGAGGAGTTCGACATGGCCCTGGTCCAGATAATCGTCGAGTCGCAGGCACGGATCTTCGAGTATCGGCGGGCCCTGCGGCGGACCGGGGACAATCCCCGCCGGTTTCCCCGGCTCGACGGGCCCTAGGCGATGTCGGTGTCTGGTACGGATTTCGGAACCGTCGTCACCTTCTACTCCTACAAGGGTGGCACCGGCCGCTCCATGGCGCTCGCCAACACTGCCTGGCTGCTGGCGAGCAGCGGCTGCCGGGTGCTGGTCGTGGACTGGGACCTGGAGGCTCCCGGCCTCCATCGTTACTTCCATCCCTTCCTCCACGATCCCGACCTCCGGTCGACTCCCGGGATCATGGACATGATCTGGGAGTTCACGGTGACAGTCATGTCGCCGCAGGGGCCGAACGACGACGACTGGTTCAGTCGGTCGACCGCGATCACCCCGTACGCGGCGTCGCTGAACTGGCCTTTTCCTGACGGCGGAACTGTGGACTTCGTCTGTTCCGGTCGGCACGACGCCGCCTACGCCCAGCGGGTCGGCACCTTCGACTGGAACGCCTTCTACGCGGACAAGGGCGGCGGGGACTTCGTCGACGCGCTTCGCCAGGACATGAGGTCGTCCTACGAGTGGATCCTGATCGACAGCCGCACCGGGCTGAGTGACACGGCCGGAATCTGCACCGTCCAGCTGCCCGACATCGTGGTCAACTGTTTCACCCTCAGCACACAGAGCATCGAGGGTGCGGTCGCCGTCTCCCGCTCCATTGCGGCGCACAAGGAGGGGCGCGAGATTCTTCAGCTGCCGGTCCCGATGCGGGTCGAAGACGGCGAGCAGCGAAAACTCGAGCTCGGTCGTGATGTCGCGCGGGTGGCATTCGATCCTTTCCTGCGCGACTTCGATGAACGTACGAAAGAGCATTACTGGGGTGACGTCGAGATCCCCTACAAGCCCTATTACGCGTATGAGGAGATCCTCGCCGTCTTCGGGGACCGGCCGCTCCAGGAGGGCACCCTGCTGGCCGCGTACGAGCGACTGGCGTCCTACCTGACTGACGGCGTGGTCGCCGCGCTTCCCCCGCAGGACGAGTCCCGGCGCCGGAGCACTCTCGCGGTTTTCGAGCGTTCGAGGGTGTCGATCCCGACTGACATGGTCGTCAGCCACGCCTCGACCGACCGCCCCTGGGCGGAGTGGGTCGCCGCCGAGCTCGAGACGGCCGGGTTCCAGGTGATCCTTGAACAGATCGGTCAGCCCGGGGCCGGTTGGAAGGACGGCACGGAGCCGGAGCCGATCCGGCGCATGGTGGCGATCGTGTCGGCCGCCTACCTCCATTCGGCCGAGGCGATGGAACGGTGGCGGCGCAGCCTGACCTTCGATCCGGACGGGGCCCAGCGCCTGCTCGTCCCGGTCCGGGTCGAGGAGGTCCGCCTGCCGCCGGAGGGCGCCGCGCGTGACCACGCGGATCTCGTGGGGCTTGCCGAGGCGCCGGCCCGCCGAGCCCTGGTGACCGCGGCCGGTCGTCCGTCCCGCCTGGCGGTCACCACCCGAACGCGGCCGGCGGACGCGACCGATGTCCGCTATCCCGGCTCCCCCCCGGCAGTCTGGGAGGGGGTGCCCGCGCGGAACCCGATGTTCGTCGGCCGGGACGCGCTGCTGATGGACATGCGGAACCGTTTCGTGGGTGCCGACAAGCCCGCGGCCCACACCCTGGTCCTGCAGGGGCTCGCCGGCGTGGGCAAGACCCAGGTCGCCGCCGAGTACGTCTTCCGCTTCGGTTCCACCTACGACCTCGTCTGCTGGATCGGATGCGATCAGGCGGCGCTGGCGCGCAGTGACATGACCCGACTCGCCCACACCCTCGGCCTGCCCGTCCGGCAGGGGCGGGATCCGGTGGACAGCCTGGTCGATGCCCTGCGCAAGGGAGTGCCGTACCGGCGCTGGCTCCTCGTGTTCGACAACGCGGACACCCCGGACGAGATCCTCCCCCTGATTCCGAACGGCTCCGGGCATGTGGTCGTTACGTCCCGTAACCAGCGCTGGCGAGGTCGGCAGTCCCCGGTGGAGATTGACGTGTTCAACCGGGACGAAAGCATCGAGCTGCTCCAGCGGAGCTCGCCGGCGCTGACGACCGAGGTCGCGACCCGGCTCGCCGAGGCGCTGGGCGACCTTCCCCTCGCGCTCGAGCACGCCGGCGCCTGGCATGCGGAGACCGGGATGCCGGCGGAGCGCTACCTGCAGCTGCTTGAGAGCAGCCCGGGCCCGCTGCTGCTTGAGGGTGAGGTCCCGACCTACCCTCGGCCGGTAGCCATGACCTGGCTGCTGTCGATGGAGCGGCTGCGTTCCCGCGCCCCCACGTCGGCCCGGCTGGCACAGCTCTGCGCCTTCTTCGGGCCGGAACCGATCAGCCTCGAGCTGTTCGCGGGGGACGGCCTGGCCGTTCTCGCCGACGTCACGGACCAGACGCTGCGGGACGACCTCACGCTGGCCGAGGCCGTGCGGCAGATCAGCGAGCACGCGCTCGCGCGGGTGAACTCCACCGACCGAAGCCTGATGATGCATCGCCTCGTGCAGACCGCGATACGCGACGAGCTGACCCCCACCGAACGGGCCGGCGTCCGGGCCCGGGTGTACGCGATCCTCGCGGCCGCCGATCCGGGGAACCCGGACGATCCCGAGCACTGGAAGCGCTACGCCCTGATCCGCCCGCACCTGGAACCCACCCGGGCGCCGACCGCTCGCGGCGAGGACGTCTCCCGCCTCATCCGTAACCAGGTGCGATGTCTGTACCTGCAGCGTGATCACAGCGGTTGCCGTGATCTCGCGAGCAGGACGCTCGTCCTGTGGCGAGAGCGCTTCGGGGACGACGACGAGCGCACGCTGGAACTCGCCCTGGACCTGGCGGACAGCCACCGGGCGCTCGGCGACGCCGAACAGGCCCGGGTGCTCGACCTCCGCGCGCGGGAGCGGCTGATCCTCCTCCTCGGCCCCAACCATCCGCTCAGCCTGCGCGCCGCGATGGCGCTGGGCGGTGACTACCGCGGCGTCGGGGACTACGAGACGGCCCGGATGCTCGATGAGGACACCTACGCCCGCTACCGGGAGACAGCCGGGCTCGACAACGCGGAGACGCTTGACGCCGCGAACAACCTGGCCGTGTCTCTGCGTTTCCTGGGTGATTTCAAGCTGGCGCTCGAGATGAGCGAGGAGGTCTACGAGCGCCACCGCAGGCTCATGGGGGACTACGACGTCCCGGCGCTCCTGTACCTGGAGAGTTATGCCCGGGACCTTCGAGAGAACGGGAGGTACCCGGCCTCGCTGGCACTCCTTGAAGGCGCGCTCGAATGGTCTCGCGAGGCGCTGGGCGACGATCACCTGGACCGGCTGCGGACAATGTCGAACTACGCCGTGTCGCTCCGTTGGGCCGGCCACCCAGGCCGCGCTCGGGAGATCGCGGAGGATGCGCACGCGAGGTGCCGTGCCCACGCTGACCCCGGGCAGCCAGAGGCGCTTGCCGTCGCGACCTGCCTGGTCGGCGTCCTCCTACAGGTCGGCGAGATCGCGGCCGCGCGGCGGCTGGCGGATGAGACCCACCGGCGGGCCCGGTCCAGACTGGGCGACCGGAACATCTACACGCTGGCCGCTGCGAACAGCCTGGTAATGGCCAGCCGTCGGTGCGGGGAAGGGGCGGTCGCCGAGGCGCTGGGTCAGCAGACGCTGGACGGCCTGCGATCGTCGCTTTCGGCCACGCACCCCTACACGATCTTCTGCTCGATGAATGTGGCGAACTGCCATGCCGACGCCGGGCGGATCGCCGCCGCCCGCGAACTCGACCAGGAGGCGTGGAACGTCCTGCAGGCCAAGCTGGGGGAGGACCATCCGGTGGCGCTGATCGCCGCGGTGAATCTAACGGCGGACGAGCAGCGAAGCGGGGATGCCGAGAACGTGCGGGCCCAGCGGTCTGGCCTGCTTCGTCAGCTCGGGGAGAGACTGGGCGCGGAGCATCCCGTCGTCGTGGTGCTCCGGCAGGGCAGGAGGGTCGACCTAGACATCGACCCTCCTCCCTCGTGAGCGCCTTCCCGGATCACGGGGACGCGGAGAAGACATCCTGACCCCTGCCGGGGAACGGATCGTGACCGCCCGCTGCACGGGCCTACACCTGGGCGCTCGAGGAGAATCCGGCCCAGGACTTGTCCGGACCGACCGCCTCCTTCCGGAGTCGTTCGGTGGCACGGGTGAGGGCTGGGATCTCGAGACTGTCGAGAGCGTCTAGATCAAGACCGCAGAGGTCGGGCAGTGCCGACTCGATCTCGATCGGTCCGTCGCCCATGTCTTGCTCGCTTCCGTCCGTTCCGGCTCGAATCACGTGGATACCGCGCCTGGTCCGGGGGTCCCCTGCGCCAGAACGAAGCCTACGGCTGCCGGATTACCGCTCTCGTCACGCCGTCCGAGTTACGCCGAGCGAGGAGAACGCCCGCCTGCTCCAGCCAATGGACGGGATGAGCCATCGCCGCGGCCTTCCCGCCGGCGAGGTCGGCGAGCGCGAGTGCGTCACCGCCCGCCGGCGGGCGGGCGGCGATCTGACCAGCGACCACCACTAGGGGCAGCCTGGCGCCGGCTGCCAATGCAGACACCGCGCCGACCACCTTCCCGGCCAGGGACGTGTGGTCGAAACGACCCTCGCCGGTGATCAGCAGGTCCGCGCCGGCAAGGGCGGCCGGCAGCCCGGCCTGGTCGGCGATGGTGGCTGCGCCGGGTACCAGCGCAGCGCCCAGGGCGGCCGCGAGCCCGTAGGCGGTGCCGCCCGCCGCGCCGGCGCCGGGCAGCGTGGCGAGGCCCGTCGGCGCGCCAGCCTGCTCCATGATTTCGACCAGCCGGGCCAGGCCCGCGTCAAGGAGGGTGATCTCCGCCGCCCCGGCGCCCTTTTGCGGTCCGAACACGGCGGCGGCTCCGGTCGGCCCCAGCAGGGGCGCGTCGACGTCCACCAGGCAGCGGACGCTGTCGGGAGGAACGGCGTGCAGGCCGGTCAGATCCACTGCGGTCAGCGAGCGGAGGCTTCCGCCGCCGGGGGACAGCGGACGGCCGGCGGCGTCGAGGAAGCGGGCGCCGAGCGCGGTCAGCAGGCCGGTCCCGCCGTCCGTGGACGCGGAGCCGCCGAGGGCCACGAGGATGCGGCGGCTGCCCGCGTCGAGGGCGGCGGCGATGGTCTCGCCGAGCCCGACGGTGTGGGCGCCCAGCGGGTCCAGGTCCGCCATGAGGGGAAGGCCGCTCGCCTGGGCCAGCTCGACCACTGCTGTCCCGCCGGGCAGCGCGAGCCACCCGGCGGTCACCCGCCGGCCGTCGGGGCCGGTGACGTCCAGTGTGTTCCTGACGGCTTCCGGGACGGCCGCGGTGAAGACGTCGAGCGTGCCCTCACCGCCGTCGGCGATCGGCACGGTGAGCACGACATCGTCCGGGCGTACCGTGCGCCAGCCTCGGGCCAGCGCGGTCGCCGCCTCCGTGGCTGAGAGCGAGCCCTTGAAGGAGTCGGGCGCGATGACGATCCGCAGCGGGCCGCCGGATGGCGCGGTGGGCGGGCCGGGCACCGCGTCAGGTGAGGAGATCATGACACTCCGGGAAGGGCTTGGACCGATGATCGCCTGCCGTGAGCGGTCCGGCCAGGCGGGGAAGGGCTGGGCCGGGCTGTGCTGGTGGCGGGAAATCGGGCTGGTGGCGGGAAATACTGCCTGGCAGTTGGCGCGGGGGACGGCCGCCGCGAGCCGGGTCGGTCCGCAGACAGGGAGACGATGATGACGCAGGCGAACGCGGCCCACACGGAGAACCGCGAGCACGTGTTCTACTCCTGGGCGGCGCAGGAGACGTCGCACCCCCTCGTGGTCGCGGGGGCCGAGGGGAGCTGGTTCTGGGACGAGGGCGGCAAGCGGTACCTCGACTTCTCCTCCCAGCTGGTGAACGCCAACATCGGTCACCAGCATCCGGCGGTGGTCGAGGCGATCGTGGCGCAGGCCCGGGAGCTGACCACGGTCGGGCCACAGCACGCCCACGCCGTGCGCTCGGAGGCGGCGCGGCTGATCGCCGAGCGCGCTCCCGGCGATCTGGACCAGGTGTTCTTCACCACCGGGGGTGCGGAGGCGACGGAGAACGCCGTGCGGCTGGCCCGGCTCGCCACCGGGCGGAACAAGATCCTCGCCGCCTACCGGTCGTACCACGGTTCGACCGGCGGTTCGATCACGCTGACCGGGGAGCCCCGGCGCTGGGCGAGCGAACCGGGTATCCCCGGTGTGGTGCACTTCTTCGGCCCCTATCCGTACCGTTCGTCGTTCCACGCCGCCGACGCGGCTCAGGAGGGGGAACGGGCGCTCGCGCACCTCGCCGAGGTGATCGAGCTGGAGGGGCCGTCGTCGATCGCCGCGGTGATCCTCGAACCGGTCGTCGGGACGAACGGGATCCTGGTGCCGCCGGACGGGTATCTCGCCGGCGTCCGGGAGCTGTGTGACGCGCACGGGATTCTGCTGATCGCCGACGAGGTTATGTCGGGTTTCGGGCGGTGCGGGGAATGGTTCGCGATCGACCACTGGAATGTGGTGCCTGATCTGATCTGCTTCGCGAAGGGCGTCAACTCGGGTTATGTGCCGCTCGGCGGGGTGATTATCTCCCAGCGGATCGCGGACCTGTTCGCGCGGCGGCCGTATCCCGGCGGGCTGACCTATTCGGGGCATCTGCTCGCGTGCGCGGCGGCGGTGGCGTCCATAAAAGCCTTTGAATCCGAGGATGTTCTCGGTCGGGCCCGCGCGCTCGGGTCCGAGGTCATCGGGCCGCAGCTGGCGAAAATCGCCGAGCGGCATCCCAGTGTGGGTGAGGTGCGCGGGCTCGGGGTGTTCTGGGCGGTCGAGCTAGTCCGTGACCGGGTTACCCGGGAACCGTTGGTTCCGTTCAACGCGACGGGTGCCGCGGCCGCGCCGATGGCGGCTGTGACGGCGGCCTGCCGGGAACGCGGCCTGTGGCCGTTCATCCATTTCAACCGGGTGCATGTGGTGCCGCCGTGCGCCACCGGTCCCGAGGACGTCTCGCTCGGTCTGTCGATCCTGGACGAGGCCCTGACCGTCGCGGACGGCTACTACACCGGGTGACCGGTGCCCGGTGACCGGGGCATCGGTCGGCCGAGGACGGAGGCGGAGCCGGCCGGGCTCTGAACGGCGGATGCCCGGCCTGGTCCGCCTCTGTCGGAGGGCGAACCAGACCGGGCACCGGCTGGGAATCAGGACCACCGAGCCGACTCGGAACCAGCGAGCCGGCTCGACCGCCTAGTGGGCGCGCTCGGGCTCGGTGGCGTCCCGGCCGTCGGCGGGGCCGTGCGGCTGCGCGGGAACGGTGTCACCGACCGCGTCCGCGGGCAGCGGCGTGTGGCGGATCTCCTCGATGTCCTCCGCGGACTCGACGGAGACCCGTGGCAGGACCCGGTCGAGGCCCTTCGGCAGCCACCAGTTCGCACGGCCGAACAGGTGCATGAGGGCCGGCACCAGAACCGTGCGGATGAGGAACGCGTCCAGCAGGATGGCGAGCGCCAGGCCGAGGCCGAACAGCTTGATGACGCGGTCGTCGCCGAGAATGAACGAGGCGAACACCAGGGTCATGATTGCGCCTGCGGCGGAAATGACGCGGCCCGTCTCGGCCTGGCCCAGGGAGACCGCGATGCGGTTGTCCCGCCGGACCGTCCACTCCTCGTGCATGCGGCTGACCAGGAACACCTCGTAGTCCATGGAAAGCCCGAACAGGATCGCGAAGAGCATGACCGGAAGGAACGACTCGATCGGCCCGGGGCTGATGCCGAGCAGGTCCGACAGCCAGCCCCACTGGAACACGGCCACCACGGCGCCGAACGCCGCGCCCACCGCCAGCAGGTTCATCAGCGAGGCCGTCAGCGGAATGAGCAGGCTGCGGAAGACCACGACCAGCAGCAGGAACGCGAGGACCACGACGATCCCGATGAACAGCGGCAGCTTGCTCGACAGCACTCCGGAGAAGTCCTCGAAGACCGCGGTGATGCCGCCGACGTAGACCGGTGAGGCGGCGCCCCCGGTGGCCGCCGGGATGACGTCGTCGCGCAACCGGTCGAGCAGGGTGGCGGTCTCGGCCGCCTGCGGGCTCGTCGTCGGGTAGAGCGTGGCGATCGCGGCGTGGCCGTTCGGGCTCTGGCGCGGCGGGGTCACCGAGGCGACACCCTCCGCCTTGCGGGCCGCCTCGACAGCCTGGTTCATGGTCTGCAGGTCAGCCGGCGAGTTGATTTCGGTGACCAGCATGAACGGGCCGTTGAAGCCGGGGCCGAAGCCGTCGGCGAGCAGGTCGTAGCCGCGCTTGCTGGTCTTGGTGTCGGCGCCGTTCCCGAGGTCGGACGAGCCGAGCCGCAGCGACAGGAACGGGATCGCGATCAGGACGATCACGCCGGCGCTGAGCACCGCGAGCACCGCCGGGCGGCGCTCCACACCCTTGGCCCACCGCCACCAGAATCCCGAGGGCTGCTCCGGCTCGGGGCCGTGCTCGGCCATCCGGCGCCGCTGCCGGCGGCTGAGCACCTTCGACCCGTAGAAGCCGAGCAGGGCGGGCAGCAGGGTGACCGAGGCGAGCATCGTCATCGCGACGGTCAGGGCCGCGGCGAGGGCGACCCCGTAGAGGAAGGTCACCCCCAGTGCGAACAGGCCCAGCAGCGCGATGCAGACCGTCATGCCGGCGAAGATCACGGCGCGGCCGGAGGTGTTGACCGCGGTGACCGCGGACTCCTCCGGCGTGCGGCCGGCGCGCAGGCCGATGCGGTGGCGGTTCACGATGAACAGCGCGTAGTCGATGCCGACGCCGAGGCCGATCAGCGTCGCGAGCATGGTGCTGAACTCGGCGACGGTCGTCAGGTGCGAGACCTGGACGATGAGGGCCATGCCGACCCCGAGCGCCATGATGGCGGTGATCAGGGGCAGGGTCACCGCGAGCAGGGAGCCGAAGGCGAGGAAGAGGATGACCGCGGCGGCGACGACGCCGATGAGCTCGCTCGCGCTCTGCTGCGGCTGCTCGACGATCGCGACGACCTGCCCGGTGAGCTCGACCTGCAGCGCGCCGGAGTCATAGGAGCGGGCCGTGTCGACCAGGCGCTCGATGTCGTCGAGGGGCAGCTCGTTGCCGGGCAGGTCGAGCGCGACGGTCGCGAAGGCGGTGGTGCCGTCGGGGTTGGTCTGGCCCTCGCCGTCGGCGGTGAACGGGCTGACCACCTCGGCGACGTGGGGCAGGTCGGCGATCTTCGCCAACATCTCCGTCGCCCGGGGCTCGACCGCGGGATCGCTCAGCGCACCGGTGCGGGCGTGCAGCACGATGGACGCGCTGTCGCCGGACTGCGCCGGGAAGTCGCGTTCGAGGATGTCGATGGCCTTCTGGGAGTCGGTCCCAGGCAGGGAGAAGGCGTCCTTGTAGTCGCTGCCCGTCACCCGGCCGAGCGCCGTCAGCCCCACGAGGGCGGCGATCCACAGGAACAGGACGAGCCGGCGGTGCTGGAAGCACCAGCGCGCGAGCGTTGCCACGATTTCCCCTCGGAGATGCTGGTTGTGCCGGTCTGGGCTGGTCTGCCACTCGGCCTACTGATCGGCGGCGGCGTTCGTCGTGGACCTGATCGGGGGGTCTGGCCGCCCGCCAACTTACCGATCGTTCAGTAGGTAGGAGTCAGAGTAACATTCGCGGCTGACTCGTCCTCTGGGGGTGCAGAGCTGGTGGTCGCTGGGCACGTGCGTCCGCAGGGGGTGGACACTCGAGCGCGGATCCTGTCGGCCGCTGTGGAGCTCTTCGCGGAACGAGGGTATGCGGGCACCTCGGTCCGCGACATCTCTGAGCGACTCGGAGTGACGAAGGCCGCGCTTTACTACCACTTCTCGTCCAAGGAAACGATCCTTGACGCGCTGATCTCCCCGTTCGTCTCCAGGTTGGAGCAACTGGTCGAGCTCGCCCGCCAGGATCCGGCACCGCCGCCGCGGGCGATCCTCGAGGGCATGGTCGCCCTGCTGGTGGAGACCGGGGGAGTGCTCTGCGCCTTCGCGAACGATCCGTCGGTGCTGCACCGGCGAATCGGAAAGGACGACATCACCTCCCAGCAGGAGGTGATCGTCCGGGCGATCGCCGGGCCGGATCCCACCCCGGCTCGGATGCTGCGGGCCCGCTGCGCGCTCGGGTGCATCCAGAGCGGTGTCCTCGGCACCGCCGTCGAGCGGGTCCGGGGCGCCGCGGGCGGGCCCGAGGCCGCCGGTGCCGGGCGTGCCACCAGCGTCACCACCACCGGCGTGGGGATCGCGCGTGGCATCCGGGCCCTGAGCAGCTTTACTGGATGCGGCGGCGCGGCTGTTCCGGACGGCGCGGCGGACCCGGCATCGCAGCCGGGCACTCCCGCGGCGGACGGCATCCAGACAGTCGGCGACGCCCGCTCGGTGCGCACCGCGACTGACACCCGTGCACGAGACAGGGGTGTCCGCGCTCCGGGCGGCGTCGGTGCGCTGTCCCCACTCGCGCCGCTGCTGCCGACAGAACTTCAGCGTGTGATCGTGGAGGCTGCTCTTGCCGCGCTCGGATCCGAGCAGCCCGTGGACCCGCCCGCGCGGTGACGGGAGGCGGGACGACGCGCCCGGAGGGCACGTCGTCCCCCCGCGTCACAACCCCGACGGGCCGTCGGCCGGCGGGACGTCGGCTGGCCGGATGTCGGCCGGACGACAGGCGGCCGGTGTGCTGGCGGTGGTCGCCCTGGCGGCCTCCGTGGCGGCGTGCGCCGGGCTCACGGGTGCCGGGAGCGTGCCGGTGCCCGAGCCCCCCGGGGTGGCTGCCCGGAACGCGGCGGGCGCGGGAGCACCGGAGGCGGTCACCGAGACCGTCACCGTGCGGGTTCGCGACCGGACGGTCACGGCAGAAGTCGCCGACAGTGACGACGAGCGGCGCCGTGGCCTGATGTATCGAACCTGGCTTCCGCCCGACCACGGCATGATCTTTGATTTTGGCGGTGAGACGACGTCCGGCTTCTACATGTTCCGGACGTTGCTGCCTCTTTCGATCATGTTTGTCCGAGACGGTAGGGTTGTCAGCGTGCGGGAGATGACGCCGTGTTCGGGCGACGATCCGTCGGCCTGCCCGGTCTACTACCCGGGCGGGGCATACACACACGCAGTGGAGGCACCGGCACACACCTTCGCCGGAGTCGCCATCGGTGATCCGGTGGCGATCGGTTCGGACTGACGGCAGGGTGTAGCCGATGGTCGGCAGATGTGGTGGCTCCCGCGGGCGTGAGCTACGTCTCGATGTCCGGTAGATGTCAATGCTGTGTCATTCCACGCCGAAAACCAGGGTGGAATTGACTGGTGGCTTCGGTGAGGTGAATCCGCATCTGGTCTGCCGCTGGTCTCAGGAATGTGTGGTAAGGGAGCAAGGTCCGATGTCGTCCATCTGACGATGGACGACCCGGCCTCGGGACGATGAAATGGTGGAGCCGCTCGAAGCGAGCCGGCGGTGGGCGGGAGCGCAGGTCTGATCCCGTCACACGTGGAACGCCGATGGTGGAGGGCGACATAAACGGAAGCAGTAGGTGACGTGAAACCTGTGCCGGAACGGGACCACGGGGGGGACCGTGTGACCCGAGGTGGTGGGCCGTGAACACCCGGCCCCGCGCAGCTGCCCGCGAGGGGGGCCTGACCGTCGTGTCCAGCGGTGCGCGATCCGCCTCGCCGGGGGGATGGCCGCCACGGACAGCCGTGGTGACCGGAGCCAGCTCCGGCATCGGCCGGGAGGCGGCGCTCCTGCTCGCCGACCAGAACTGCCGATCGCTCCTGGTCGGGCGGAACGGCCCGGCCCTGGACGAGGTGGCGGCCGCTACGCAGGGCCATCGGATCGCCGTGGACCTCGCACGTCCCGGCTCCGAGGTCACGGTGGCCTCCCGCGCCGCGGAGCTGCTCGGCGACGTGGACCTGGTGATCTGCTCGGCGGGCCTGGGGGCCGCGGGGCCGTTCGACGTGATGCCCCCGTCCGCCATCAATGATCTCGTCGCCGTGAACATCCTGGCCCCGATGATGCTGGTCCGGGCGATGCTGCCGGCGATGCTCGACCGCGGGGAGGGGCGAATCCTCCTGGTCGGCAGTGTCGCCGGTGCGCTCGGCGTGCGGGGTGAGGTCGTGTACTCGGCGACGAAGGCGGCGATGATCGGCTTCGCTGATGCGCTTCGCTCCGAAGTATCCGGACGTGGCATCAGCGTGACGTTGTGTTTACCGGGAGTGGTCGACACCCCCTTCTTCCACCGGCGTGGCGCACCGTATGTGCGCCGGTGGCCGCGTCCCATCCCGGCCGGTCTGGTGGCGCAGCGCATGATCGCTGCCGCCGGTCGGGGAGACGCCGAAGTATGGGTGCCACGGTGGTTGTCCGCGGCCGCGCGCGTGCACGGCGCGGCTCCTTCTCTGTACCGCCGCCTGGCCGGTGTCTTCGGATGAGCCCGAGGCCGGCCCGGGAGGTGAGTGAGCAGGTCGACTACTGAGTCGCCGCCGGTGGCACCCCCATCGGCGGCGAGGCGGCAGCCGCGGCGCGGCCCGTCGCCGCCGTCTCACCGGCGGCGGGGGCGGGTCCGTCCGCGGACCGGGAGGTGTGCCCGTTGCCCCGGGCACCCGACTCCGGGAATGCCGCCCGCCGCGCCCCTGACCATGGCGTGCTCTGCCCGGGTGGACCACCGCTCGGGTTCGCGCTCCGCCTGACCGACATGCTGACCAGGTCGCCGTCGAACACAACCTGGGAGGTCCCCGGAGGTGCCTGTCGAGTGGCTCGTCGCGTCGTCACCTGATCGAGTGGGTGCGTCGGCGGCGGGGAGCCGGCGGCGGGATCCGGAGCGGAGCCGGGATGGGCCACCGAACCGGGTGACCCGGTCACGCTACCGAGACCGGACTCCGTCACAACGACCGGGCTCCGCCATCGGGACCGGGCCTTCTCCGGCCCTCGCGGCGGCAACCCGGCCGGTGCCCATCCGGCCGGTGCCCGCCCGGTCACCGGAGGCGGCTGGCGGCGACACGGCGCGTACCGGCGGCAGCACGCGCCATGACCGGCACGTGCCACCACCGCACGGACGACGCACACGACGCACACCGCACCGCGCACCCGGAGCGCAGACCGCCACGTTAAGGAGAGGCGTATGACCGCAATCGACGCCCGAACCGGCCCACCGCGACCGTCTGCCCACCCCGGCACGACCGACCTCACCACGCCCACCGAGCAGGTGTTGCTGGCCGCGCCCGCCGAGAACTTCCCGGTCGCCTCGCGGCTGCTGCCCGCCGCGACCCGGGATCACCTCAACGCGCTGTACGTCTTCGGACGTCTCGTTGACGACATCGGTGACGAGGCCCCCGGCGACCGTCTGGCGCTGCTCGACGAGCTTGCCGCCGACCTTGAGCTGATCTGGTCGGGCGGCGAGCCGAAGCTGCCCGTCCACCGTCGGCTCGCGCACACCGTGCGGGCCTGCGACCTGCCGGCCGAGCCGTTCCGGCGGCTCGTGCAGGCCAACCGGCAGGACCAGATCGTCACCAGGTACGACACCTACGAGGACCTCGTGCAGTACTGCACCCTCTCGGCGGATCCGATCGGCCGCATGGTGCTCGGGGTGTTCGGTCTGGCGACTCCGGCGCGGATCGCGCTGTCCGACCGCATCTGCACCGCGCTGCAGCTCGCGGAGCACGTCCAGGACGTCGCCGAGGACCTCGCGGCCGGCCGGATCTACGTGCCGCTGGAGGACCTGGACGCGTTCGGGGTGACCGAGGCCGACCTGGCCGCGCCGGTCGCCTCGCCCGCGGTGCGGCACCTGATGGCCTTCGAAGTGGCCCGGGCCCGGACCTTGCTGGACCAGGGGGCACCGCTGGTGAACCTGGTCGGTGGCCGGCTGCGGCTGGCGATGGCCGGATTCGTGGGGGGCGGCCGGGCCGCGCTCGACGCGATCCGCCGCGCCGACTACGACATGCTCGGCGGCGCGCCCAAGGCCCCCAAGCCCCGGATGGCGGCCTTCGCCGCGGCCGCGTGGGCCCGGTCGCTGGTGCCCGGGCAGGCCGCGGCCGCCCGCGCCGCCGGCACCGCCGCCACCGCTTCAAGCACTACCGCTCCCAGCACTACCGCTCCCGGTGCCGCCGCTGCTGGCGGCACCGGTTCCAGCGGCCCTGTTCCCGGCGGCACCGTTCCCCCCACCGCCACCGCCCCCGGCGGGGGCGCCGCGGTGGCGAGTGCCGTCCCGGCTCCGGCGCCCGCCGGATCCGACGTCGACGTCCCGGAGGGTGCCAGATGAGCGCGGGTGTCCCGGGCAGCTCCACCGTCGCCGAGGCCTACGCCTCCTGCGAGGCGTTGACGCGGGAGGCCGCGCGGAACTTCAGCTACGGCATCCGCCTGCTGCCGGCCGAGAAGCGGGGCGCGCTGTCCGCGGTGTACGCCCTGGCGCGTCGCCTCGACGACATCGGCGACGGCGACCTGCCGGATGAGGAGAAGCTCGCCGGCCTGGAGAAGGTCCGCGCCGACGTCCGCGTGCTGGACATCAACAGCTCCGACCCGGTGATGGTGGCGCTCGCGGACACCGCCCGCCGCTTCCCCGTCCCGATGGAAGCCTTCATCGAGCTCGCCGACGGGGTCGAGAGCGACGTCCACGGGGTCCCCTACGAGACGTTCGACGACATGGTCGGGTACTGCCGGCTGGTGGCGGGCACCATCGGCCGGCTCTCGCTGGGCATCTTCGGCGTGGACGGGTCGGCCGGCGACGCCCGCTCGGCCGAGATCGCCGACGCGCTCGGCGTGGCGCTCCAGCAGACCAACATCCTGCGCGACGTCCGCGAAGATCTCCTCAACGGCCGCATCTACCTGCCCTCGACGGAGTTGGAGAAGGCCGGCGTCACCCTGGTGGTGAGCCCGGCCGGGCGCCTCGGTGGGCCGGAGGACGCACTGGTGGACTACCTGCGCGACTGCGCCGCGCGCGCCGACGAGTGGTACACACGGGGCCTGGCGCTGCTCGGCCTGCTCGACCGGCGCAGCGCCGCCTGCTGCGGTGCCATGGCCGGGATCTACCTGCGCCTGAACCGGCGCATCCGGCAGGACCCCACCGCGGTCCTGGAACGCCGGCTGTCACTGCCGGGCTGGGAGAAGGCGGTCGTGGCCGCCCGCAGCCTCGCCGGCAGATCGGAGGCGAGAGCGGCATGAGCGCCGGGGGGGACACACGGCCGGGTCACCGGCCGGGAGATCGGGCCGGGACCGGTGCGGCGGCGCGGGGACGGCGGGTGGTCGTCGTCGGCGGCGGCCTCGCTGGTATCGCCGCCGCGCTGGTCGCGGCGGACGAGGGCGCCGAGGCGGTGCTGCTGGAGGCCCGGCCGCGTCTGGGCGGGGCGACGACCTCGTTCCAGCGCAAGTTCCAGGACGGCACGCTGTGGATCGACACCGGTCAGCACGTGTTCATGCGGTGCTGCACCGCCTACCGCGGGCTGCTGGCCCGGCTGGGGGTGACGCACCTCACCACGCTGCAGCCGCGGCTGGACGTCGAGGTGCTGATCGCCGGCTCGCTGACCCGGACCAGGCTGCGCCGGACCAGGGTGCCGTTGCCGGCTCCGCTGCACCTCGCCCCGGCCCTGCTGGGGTATCGGGCGATCCCGCCCGCCGACCGGATCCGCGCGGCGCTGGCGGCCTTCCGTATCGGCCGCCTCGACCAGCGCGACCCCTCGGTGGACGGCGACTCCTTCGGCGGCTGGCTCGGTCGGCACGGCCAGAGCGCCGCGGCCACCGAGGCCCTCTGGGAGCTGCTGACCGTCGCGACCCTCAACGCGCCGGCGTCCGAGGCTTCACTCGGCCTGGCCGCCAAGGTGGTCCGCACCGGCCTGCTCGACGGGGCCGATGCGGGTGACCTGGGCTGGCCCGAGGCCCCGTTGCAGCAACTGCACGGCGACGCGGCGGTGCGGGCACTGGAGGCGGTGGGCGGCACGGTCCGCACGGCGACCAAGGCCCGGGCCATCACCCGGTCGGCAGCCGGCTGGGAGGTCACTCTGGACGGCGGCGAGGTCCTGGTCGCGGACGGGGTGGTGCTGGCGGTTCCGCCGCCGGCCGCCGCCGGCCTGCTGCCCGAGGGCTCCGGCGTCGACCCGGCGAAGCTGCGCGAGCTCGGCGTCTCGCCCATCATCAACGTGCACATGATCTTCGATCGGCCGGTGCTCGACGGTCCGATGCTCGCGGTCGTCGGCTCGTCCATCCAGTGGATCTTCGACCGGACGGTCTCCTCCGGCCTGGCCGAGGTGGGCCCGCCCGGGGCGCAGTACCTTGCGCTGTCGCAGTCGGCGGCGGAGGAATGGGTCGACCAGCCCGCGAACGACCTGCGAAAGCTGTTCGTCGAGGAGATGCGTCGGTTGTTCCCGGCCGCCCGGGCCGCCGAGCTGCTCGAGGTGTTCGTGACCAGGGAGCGCACCGCGACCTTCCGGCAGGCGCCCGGTTCGCTCGGGTTGCGCCCGGGTCAGGCGACCAGCCTGCCCGGGTTCGCGCTGGCCGGCACGTGGACGGACACCGGGTGGCCGGCGACCATGGAAGGCGCTGTGCGTAGCGGGATCGCTGCGGCCCGTGAGACGCTCGCAGGCATGGGGGTAGCTGGAAGCGCACTGTCTGTGGTCGGTCACGGTCCGCCCGGGCAACGCGGCGAGTCGCGCGGCGAGGCACCGACCCGTTCTGGGGACATCGAAGGTCTCACCCCGGCCTCCGCCGTCGCGACGGAGGCAGGCACCGTGGACGTGCGGACGGTCAGCGCCGCGGCGACAGCGGCTGAACCGGCGGCGCCACACACAGCGACGCCACACACAGCGACGGCCCAGACAGAGACGTCTAAGTCCACGGGGGGATTCCCGGTATGACCACAACGGTTCCGGAAGCGATCGAGCGCGGGCGCGCCCTGGCGGTGCCCGCGCTGCGCGCCACGGTGGACCGGCTCCACCCCCGGCTGCGCCACGTCGTCGCCTACCACCGCGGCTGGGTGGACGCGGCCGGTGAGCCGGTGCCCGGCAACGGCGGCAAGCTCGTCCGGCCCGCGCTCGCCCTGCTCTCCGCCGAGGCGGCCGGCGCCCCGGCCGAGGTCGGCCTGCCGGCCGCGGTCGCGGTCGAGCTGGTGCACGACTTCTCGCTGCTGCACGACGACCTGATGGACGGCGACCGCGAGCGCCGCCACCGGGCCACCGCCTGGACGGTCTTCGGCGCCGACGGAGCCATCCTCGCCGGCGACGCGCTGCTCGGCCTCGCCACCCAGGTCCTGCTCGAGGTCGAGGGAGAGCCCGGCCGCCGCGCCGCGGTGATCCTCGGCGCCGGCGTCCAGGACCTGGTCCGCGGGCAGGCCGAGGACCTCCTCTTCGAGAGCCGCTCGGACGTCTCGGTGGCCGAGACGCTGCACATGGAGGACGGCAAGACCGGTGCCCTGCTGGCCTGCTCGGCCTCCCTCGGCGCGGTCCTCGCCGGCGCGCCCGACGAGGTGGTCGACGGCCTCGCCGAGTACGGCTCGCGGCTGGGCACCGCCTTCCAGCTCATCGACGACCTGCTCGGCATCTGGGGCGACCCGGCGGTGACCGGCAAGCCGGTGCTCAACGACCTGCGCTCGCGGAAGAAGTCGGTGCCGGTGGTCGTCGCGCTCGAGGCGGGCGGAGACGACGCCGACGAGCTGCGGGCCTTCCTCACCGAGGAGGGTGAGGCCTCCGAGGACGACCTGCACCGCATCGCGGCCCTGGTCGAGCGGGCCGGTGGCCGCGACTGGACCACGGCCGAGGCGGACCGCCAGCTCAAGGCGTGTGAGAACGCGCTGCGTTCGATCTCGATCCCGGCGTCGGCCGAGGCGGAGCTGCTGGCGATGGCGCGGTTCGTGACCGAACGAGATCGCTGAGGGGGAGCGAGGTGGCAGTACCCGCCCGCCGGTCGCCCGGCGGTCATCCGCACGACCAGTACATATACGACGAGGGGAGTCGTCGATGAGCCTGACCTCGGACCAGTCCTCGGCTGCCCCGACGGCCGCGGCGCAGAGCCCGAAGATCCCGAACCCGTCGGTGGCACGGCCGTCGGTGGACGCCGGGTCCTTCGAGACCGCCGGCGCAGTGCGAACCGACTCGCTGTCGATCGACTCGGTGTCGACCGGCACGGGGTCGACCGGCACGCCGGTCGACCCGGTGGTGGGCGCGATGCGCCGTGGCCGCGACCATCTGCTCTCCCTGCAGGCTGAGGAGGGCTGGTGGAAGGGCGAGCTGGAGACCAACGTCACCATGGACGCCGAGGACCTCATGCTTCGGCAGTTCCTCGGCATCCTGACCCCGTCGACGGCCACTGAGACCGGACGCTGGATCCGTTCCCAACAGCTCTCCGACGGCGGCTGGGCCACCTTCTACGGCGGCCCGTCCGACCTTTCGACCACCATCGAGGCCTACGTCGCGCTGCGGCTCGCCGGGGACGACCCGGACGCCCCGCACATGCGCTCCGCCGCCGAGTGGGTGCGCTCCGCGGGCGGCATCGCCGCGTCCCGGGTGTTCACCCGGATCTGGCTGGCGCTGTTCGGCGAGTGGTCCTGGGACGACGTCCCGGTGCTGCCGGCGGAGATGACCTTCCTTCCGCCGTGGTTCCCGCTGAACATCTACGACTTCGCCTGCTGGGCTCGCCAGACCGTGGTGGCGCTGACGATCGTCGGTTCGCTGCGGCCGGTGCGTTCGTTCGGGTTCACCCTGGACGAGCTGCGAGTCCCGGCGCCCAAGGCGGCCAGGGCGCCGCTGCGGAGCTGGGCCGGTGCGTTCGAGCGGCTCGACTCCGTGCTGCACCGCTACGAGAAGCGGCCCTTCCAGCCGCTGCGCCGGCTCGCGCTGCGCCGCGCCGCCGAATGGGTGATCGCCCGCCAGGAGGCGGACGGCTGCTGGGGTGGCATCCAGCCGCCGATGGTCTACTCGATCATGGCCCTGCACCTCATGGGCTACCCCCTGAACCACCCGGTGATCTCGATGGCGTTCCGCGCCCTCGACCGGTTCACGATCCGTGAGGAGACACCGGAGGGCACGGTGCGCCGTATCGAGGCGTGCCAGTCGCCGGTCTGGGACACGGCGCTGGCCGTCGTCGCGCTCGCGGACGCCGGTCTGGGCGGTGACCACCCGGCTATGGTCCGGGCCGGTCGCTGGCTCGCCGACGAGGAGGTGCGCGTCGCCGGTGACTGGGCGGTGCGCCGTCCCACCCTCGCGCCGGGCGGCTGGGCGTTCGAGTTCGACAACGACTTCTACCCGGACGTCGACGACACCGCCGAGGTGGTCATCGCCATCCGCCGCCTGCTCGGCGACGGTCACGGCCCGGTGGACCACTCCGACGGCTCCGGCCCCGGCTCGGCCGCGGACCCGGAGCTCGCCGCCCGGCTGCGCGCCGCCGCGGAGCGGGGCGTCGACTGGTCGGTGGGCATGCGCTCGTCGAACGGTGCCTGGGCGGCGTTCGACGCCGACAACGTGCGCACCCTGGTCACGAAGATCCCGTTCTGCGACTTCGGTGAGGTGGTCGACCCACCGTCGGCGGACGTCACCGCGCACATGGTCGAGATGCTCGCCCTGCTGGGTCGCTCCGACCACCCGATCACCCAGCGCGGGGTCCGCTGGCTGCTGGACAACCAGGAGGCCGGCGGGTCGTGGTTCGGCCGCTGGGGCGTGAACCACGTCTACGGCACCGGCGCGGTCGTGCCCGCGCTGATCTCCGCGGGTGTCAGCGCGGAGCACCCGGCGATCGTCTCCTCGATGCACTGGCTCGTCGAGCACCAGACGCCGGAGGGCGGCTGGGGCGAGGACCTGCGCTCCTACCGCGACGACGAGTGGATCGGGCGCGGCGAGCCGACGGCCTCGCAGACCGCCTGGGCGCTGCTGGCGCTGCTGGCCGCCGAACCGGCGTCCGGGACCGCCGAGTGGGAGGCGGTCGAACGCGGCGTGCGCTGGCTCTGCGACACCCAGCGCCCCGACGGCACCTGGGACGAGCCGCAGTTCACCGGCACGGGCTTCCCCTGGGACTTCTCCATCAACTATCACCTGTACCGGCTGGTCTTTCCCGTGACGGCACTCGGTCGGTACGTGACCCTCACCGGCAGGTCGACGTCATGAGCATCCCGGCAGCAGACAACGGGGGCGACGCCGACCACGGCGGTTCGCCCACCGTTACCCCGCGCGACGCCACGGCGCCGAGCCTCGGATCGCCGGGCTTCGGCCCGGCCGCCGTGCGGCCCGTCGCGCCCGCGTCGCCCGTCGCGCCCGCGTCGCCGGTCGTGCCTGTGGTACCGGCGGCACCGGTGGTGCCCGCGGGTGCCGCGGTGCCCGCGGCCGCGGTGCCGAGGGCGGCCATCCCCGAGCAGGCCGGCGCGGTGCCGCCGGCCGGCGGGCCGTCGCGGGCCGGTTCGGCGCTGCCGTCGGTCGGGTCGCGGCGGGGGGCGGCTTCGGCCGCGAGCCCGTTGGTGACCCGGGCGGTGCCTGCGGCGGTGAGCCCGGCCCCGAACGGGGCCGTGGCCGCGGCCCGGGTACGCACGGTGAGCGCGAAGGGGTCGCCGGTCCAGCCGGCGCCCCGCACCCCGCGTCTCGTCGTCGCCGCCCCGCTGCGTCTCGAGGGATTCGCGATCGGCCGGGCCGACCTGCCGCCCGGCACCGTGATCGTGCGGACCGGGATGGGCCCGGACAAGGCGCACCGCGCGAACCGCGTGGTCCGCGATGCCCGGCCGGACGCGGTGGCCGTCGTCGGTCTCGCCGGTGGGCTCACCGTCGAGACGAAGCCCGGCGACGTGGTCGTCGCGAGCGAGGTGCGCCTCGCCGACGGCACGGTGACGGGGACCTGCCCGACCGCCCCGCTGCTGGCCGGTGAACTGCGCCGTGCCGGCCTCCGGGTGCACGTCGGACCGGTCGTGTCGGTAGCCCAGGTGGCGGTCGGATCGGCCCGCGCCGAGCTGGCCGCGACCGGTGCCATCGCCGTGGACATGGAGTCCGCCGCCCTCGCCCCCGGTGCTGGCACCCGCCCGTTCGCGGTGATCCGGGTGATCGTGGACACCCCCGACCAGCCGCTGGGCCGGATTGACCTGGTCCGGCGCGGGGTGGCCGGGCTGCGCACGATCAACCAGCTCGGCCCGGCGATCCGCGCGTGGGTGGAGGCGGTCAGCAGCCGTCGGCTGCTCCTCGCCGAGCCGCGCGCCTTCTGCGCCGGGGTCGAGCGCGCCATCGAGGTGGTCGAACGGGCGCTGGAGATCCACGGCGCACCGGTCTACGTCCGCAAGCAGATCGTGCACAACACCCACGTCGTGGCCGACCTGGCCAGCCGCGGCGCGGTCTTCGTCGAGGAGTTGGACGAGGTCCCGCCCGGCGCGACCGTGGTCTTCTCCGCGCACGGGGTCGCCCCCGCGATCTGGGACGAGGCGGGCGAGCGCGACCTGGCGGTCATCGACGCCACCTGCCCGCTGGTGGAGAAGGTGCATGCCGAGGCGCGGCGGTTCACCGCGCGCGGCGACACCGTCCTGCTCATCGGGCACTCCGGCCACGAGGAGGTGGACGGGACGCTCGGCGAGGCACCGGGGCGGATCCAACTGGTCGAGTCCGCCGCCGCGGTCGAGGACCTCGAGGTCGCCGACCCGGAGCGGGTCACCTACCTCATGCAGACCACGCTCGCCGTGGACGAGGCCGAGGAGGTCGTCGACGCGCTGCGCGACCGCTTCCCGGCCGTCGTCGGCCCCGGCTCGGCCGACATCTGCTACGCGACGTCCAACCGGCAGAACGCGGTTCGCCGGGTGGCCGCCGAGGCGGAGCTCGTCCTGGTCGTCGGGTCGGAGAACAGCTCGAACTCGCGCCGGCTGGTCGAGGTCAGCGAGCGGGACGGCGTCGCCGCGCACCTCGTCGAGAGCGTCGAGGACGTCCAGCTCGACTGGCTCAAGGGGGTGCGGACCGTCGGCATCTCCGCCGGGGCCTCCGCGCCGCCGCTGCTCGTCGAGGAGCTGACGGCGGCACTGTCGGGGCTGGGGTCGGCGTCGGTGTCGGTCCGTTCCGTGGGCTCGGAGTCGATCTCCTTCCACCTGCCGAAGGAGGTCCGTCGACCGCTCTCCGAACGGAGATGACGCGCGGTCAGGCAGGCACGCGTCAGTTCCAGCGCCGACGACCCGGGTTCATCCGAACCCGGGCCGTCGGCGGTGTCGGCCTGTTCCTGACATCGGGCGCGCCGTGCGGTCAATTCCTGACACCGCCACGGGGCGGACGGCCCGTTCGGGTATGTGCTCGGCCGCGTACGTGTCGCGTGAATGTCAGCCCGGAGAGTGGACCGCCGGCGCCGGAAGCCACTCATCCGGCGACCCACCGGGAACGGCCCGCCGCCTCCTCCGGGATTAGCGGACCGGGTGCCGGAGTCAATTCGCGCAGGGTGACCAGAGCCCGGTAAATGCCCTGGTCATGGTTACCGCCAGTAGCGCGTTCGAGATCCCCGGTCTATGGCCGGTGTTCGCCATGTCGGCTGCCGGACTTCTCGAGGACACACTCGCCGGGACTGCCCCCTGTTTGCCCGTGGTGTGTGCCAGAACTCATTCGCTGATCCACATGCAGCCTGTACGTACACACTGTATGGTCTTCCCAAGACCTCGGGTCGCCTCTGAGCGGCCGACGAAAGGGGGGCGTGAGCCGTGGCTGTCGCCTGGCGGTACTCACTCCGCGTTGGAACGTATCTGGCGAAGCAGAAGCTGCTCCGCCGGAAGCACTTTCCGCTCGTTCTGGAGCTCGAACCACTGTTCGCCTGCAACCTGTCCTGCACGGGTTGTGGCAAGATCCAGCACCCCGCATCCGTCCTCAAGCAGCGGATGAGCGTCGAGGACGCGCTCGCCGCAGTCGAGGAGTGTGGCGCGCCCGTCGTCGCGATCGCGGGCGGCGAGCCGTTGATGCACCCTCAGATGCATGAGATCGTCAACGCCCTCGTGAAGCGCAAGAAGTTCGTCATCCTCTGCACCAACGGGCTGCTGCTCCGTAAGAAGCTGAAGAACTTCACTCCGTCGCCGTACTTCACCTTCGTGCTGCACATCGACGGGCTGAAGGAGCGTCACGACGCGATCGTCGAGAAGCCTGGCACGTTCGACGAGTGCATCGAGGCCTTCAAGGCGGCCAAGGCCGCGGGCTTCCAGGTCGGCAGCAACTCGACCTTCTTCAACAACGACAGCCCGCAGGATGTCATCGACATCATCAACTTCCTGAACGACGACCTCAAGGTCGACCAGATCCAGCTCTCGCCGGGCTACGCCTACGAGAAGGCTCCTGACCAGGAGCACTTCCTCGCGGTCGAGGAGACCCGGCAGATGTTCTCGAAGGTGTTCGGCGACGGTCGGCGCAAGAAGTGGCGCCTCAACCACTCGCCGGTCTTCCTGGACTTCCTCGAGGGCAAGAAGGAGCTCTCCTGCACCGCGTGGGGGATTCCGAGCTACTCGCTGTTCGGCTGGCAGAAGCCCTGCTACCTGATGTCGGACGGGTACGTGACGTCCTACAAGGAGCTCGTCGAGACGACGGACTGGGACGCCTACGGTCGCGGCAAGGACCCGCGTTGCGCCAACTGCATGGCGCACTGCGGCTACGAGACGTCCGCCGTGCTGGCGACGATGGGCTCGCTCAAGGAGTCCATCCGGGCCGCGCGGATGGGTGCCTGACACCCAGATCGGCGCGTTGACGACAACGCCGCCCCGACCCGGAAACGGGTCGGGGCGGCGTTTGTCGTTCTCCGTACCCGAGGCCAACCGCACCCGATACCTACCGCACCCGATGCCGAACTGCGGTGCTGTCCCGCGGGGCCGTCGTGCTGTCCCGCGGGACGTGCCCGCGGGACAGCGGTAGGCGGCCGGGTGTCTTCGTAGCGGCCGCCGGATCTCGGCGGTCCGTCGTGCTGTCGCCGTCGGTCGGTCGGTCAGTCGGTCGGTCAGTCGGACGCGGGAGGAGCGCCGGCGCTGACAGCGGGCTGGTCGGCCAGGTCGCCGCCGCGCCGGCCCAGGCCGCGCAGGAGACGGTCGAGCACGATCCCGACATCGGTGCGGGCCCGGTCGGGATCCGCCGCCCGCGCGGTGTACAGGCTCGCCTCGGACAGCAGCGCCGCGACGAGCCTGGTCAGCGGTGCCACCGGCAACGGGTCGATGCGGCCCTCGGCCACCGCCCGCTCGAGCCATTCCGAGAGCAGGCGGTAGCCGTGCTGCTCGACGAGCTGGTCCCAGGCGTCGTTGCCGAGGACAGCCGGGCCGTCGATGAGCACGATGCGCTGGAAGTCGCTGTCGGTGGTGGAGATGTCCAGCAGCGACTGGAAGCCCGTGCGCAGCTGCGTCCAGGCGTCGCTGGGCAGCTCCGCGCCGCGGGCCAGCTCACCCGCGACCAGCTGCTCCGCGACCTCCATCGCGACCTGCTCCATGACCGTGCGGAACAGGTCAGCCTTGTCGCGGAAGTGATGGTAAAGAGCTCCCCGGGTGACCCGCGCGTCCGCGACGATCTCTTCGGTGCCGGTCGCGGCATAGCCCTGTTCGGCGAACCGGCGCCTTGCCGCGGCCAGCAGTGCCTGTCGGGTATCGGCCGTCTGTTCGGGCCGACGGCTGCGTGTCACCCCTTGATTATGGTGCAGGTTCGGCCGAGACACCGGCGGCTGCCCGCCACGCGGTCCGTTCCACATCCTCGTCGAGGTCCGTCACGGCCCCTCCGGGGTGGGCGCGCTCGGGCGTTACACGCTCGCCGCCCGCAACCCCCGCGCTGGAACGCAGCCGTGTGGCCGGCACGAACAGCACCGCTACCAGCGCGAGCAGCGCGAGTGGCGCGCTGGCGAGGAACACGTCGGACACTCCGAGCCCGTACGCGTGGTGCACGACGTCGGCGACCGGGCCGGGCAGCGCTGTGGGATCGGGCACGGAGCGGCCGTCCCCAAGAGTGTCGGCCGGCAGGCCGTGCGAGCGCAGTCCGGAGACGGACGACACGCTGACGCGATGGGCGAGTAGCGCGCCGAGTGCCGCGACGCCGCTCGTCCCGCCGACGCTGCGGAAGAACGCCACTGTGGAGCTGGTCACCCCGAGATCGGCGGCGTCGGCGGAGTTCTGCGCGGCGAGCACCAGGTTCTGCTGGGTCATGCCCAGTCCGGCTCCCACCAGGCTCGCGAACACCGACACCGCGACGAGGTTCGTGTGCTCACTGATTGTGCTCAGCAGGACGAGGCCCGTCCCGATCAGGATCGTGCCGGCGATCAGGTAGCGCTTCCAGTAGCCGGTGCGGCTGATGGCACCTCCCACCACCAGCGACGAGACGGCCAGTCCGCCCACCATCGGCACCGTGAGCAGCCCCGACAGCACCGGGCTCTCCCCACGGCCGAGCTGGAAGTACTGGCTGAACAACAGATTCGCGCTGTACATGACGGTGCCGAGGCAGGCGCTCGCGGCCACGGCCAGCACGATCGTCCGGTTACGGAACAGCCGCAGCGGGACGATCGGCTCGGTGGCGCGCGTCTCGACCCAGACGGCCACGGCGAGCAGCGTCAGCCCCCCGCCGAGCAGCAGTGCTGTCTGCGCGGACGCCCACGGGAAGCTCGACCCCGCCAGCGACGTCCAGATCAGCAGGGCGCTCACGCCGGCGGCGATCAGGGTCGCGCCCGCGTAGTCGATGGAGATCTCGCGGCGCACGGTGGGCAGCCGCAGCGTCCGCTGGAGAATGACGAACGCGACGATGGCGATCGGCAGGCTCAGGTAGAAGCAGCCGCGCCAGCCCAGGCCTGGGATGTCGACGATCACGCCGCCGATGAGCGGGCCGCTGACGGTCGACACGGCGAAGGTCGCGCCCAGGTAGCCGTTGTAGCGCCCGCGTTCACGCGGCGCGATCATCGCGGCTATCGCGATCTGGACCAGCGCCGACAGCCCGCCGACGCCGACGCCCTGCACCACGCGGAACGCGATGAGCATGCTCGTGGACGTCGACAGCCCGGCCAGGAGGGATCCGCCCACGAAGATCCCGAGGGCCGTCTGGACCAGCACCTTACGGTTGAACAGATCCGCCAGCTTGCCCCAGATCGGCGTGGTGGCGGTCATCGCCAGCAGCGTCGCCGTGATCATCCAGGTGTAGCTGGTTGAGCTGCCGTGCAGGTCGGAGATGATCCTGGGCAGCGCGTTCGTCACGATGGTGGAGGAGATCATCGATACGAACAGGGCCAGCAGCAGGCCGGAGAGGGCCCGCATGGTCTCGCGGTGGGTCAGGCCTGCCGGGCTGGCCCGGCGCTGGCGCCGCTCCTCGGCTGAGTCATGGTCCGATCCCGGTGCGCGGGTCACGGCGTGCGGTTGGCCGCCCGGCGGCAAGCCGGGGGGCGGCGTCATCGAGGTCGACGTGGCCTGCTCCCCTGGTCACTGGTTCGCCTGTTGATTGGTTGTTACAACTAAATTTTAGTAAAGCATGAGGTGGGGGGTCCTGGGGAGTGGCCCGCGCCGATTTCTCCCCCGCAGGGGTGTGAGCTTGCGCTCCCGGGGCCGGGTGGGAGCGGTCGGCAGCGGGCCGCCCGACTCCCGCCCGGCCGCTGGTCAGGCCAGGTCGGCGAACACCACGACGTTGTCCCGGTAGCTGGAACGGGCCTGGTCGAAGACACCTCCGCAGGTGATGAGCCGCAGCGCGGGCGCCCCCGTGGAGCCGTAGACGTCGGCGGGCACTGCGTCCTTCGGGAGGCGGGCCAGCCTGCGTACCACGAAGACCACGGACGACCCGTCCGCTCGCTCGACCTCCACCCGGTCCCCGGGGGCGAGGTCCCGCAGGCGGAAGAAGACCGCCGGGCCCGTCCTCGAGTCCACGTGGCCGGCAATCACCGCGGTGCCCGTCTCACCCGGTTCGGGACCGGCGGCGTTCCACCCGGTCTCGCTGAACCCGTCTGGTGCCTGCAGCCGCCCGCCACCGTCGAGGGACAACGGCACGACGGGCGCCGAGACGGCAATGGCCGGGATCCGGACCCGTACCGGGTCGGCGACCTGGGTCGAACCCGCGCCCGTGCCGGCCGTGGTGCCCGTGCCGGCTCCGGTGCCCGTGCCCACGGTGGATGACGTCACCGCTGGCGGCGTCGACCGGTCGGCGGCCGCGGGCGGGGTCGCCGGCGTCGAGGCAGGCCGGTCCGGTCGTGGCCCGCAGGACACCGACCAGGGGAACAGCAGCACGAGGGCCGCGGCCGGCAGCAACGCGCGTCGCCCCCGCCGCCCCCGCCGCCCGAACGGCCCGGTCCCGCCCCGGGTCTCGATCCGGTATCCGTCTCCGGACCGGGCCCTGGTCAGATCTCGGCCCGCGCCCGGCGCCGCCGCGCGCCGAGGCCGGTCAGCACGCCGAGACCGGCCAGTGCCCCGATGCCGGTGCCGCCCGCGGCGAGCGCGAGCCCGGGCCCCTGCCCACTCTCGTCCCGGGCCGCGGTGGCCTGGCCCGCCCCGCCGGTGCCGAGCGCGGCGGCCGTGCGCGCGGTCCCGCCGGCCCCCGTGTCGATCCCGCCGGCGGGAAGGGCGGAGTCGCCGTCCCGGGCCGCCGCGGCGTCACAGCGCCGGCGCAGCTCGATCAGCTCCTCGCGGGTCACCGTCGCCGGCAGGTGCTCGCAGTCGGGGACGGGCGCCCCCTGCACCGAGGAGGCACCCGGCCGCGTGGGATCGGGCACGGCGGACGGCGCCGTCGGGTCGCCCGGGACAGCGGGGACCGGCGCGGGTGCGTCGGACGGCGCGGGTGTCTCGGACGGCGCGGGTGTCTCGGACGGCGCGGGTGCCGCGGACGGCGTGGACTGTGCCGGTGTCGGCACGGCCGGGGTGCTGGCCGCGGACGCTGTGCCGGTGGCGCCGGCGCCGGCGAGCGCGGCGGCCAGCCCGACCGCGCCCAGCAGCCTGGACCCGGGCGCCGCGGTGCGGCGGGTGGCGGCCGGGCGGGTGGCGGCCTGGCGTCCCCGCGCCGCGTGATCGTGAGCGATGTGACCCATGGAGTTGTGACCTCGCTTCGGTGCCTGCGCGCCGCGGCGAGCCCGCGGCGCGCAAGCGACACTCGTCGCCGATCGTGGGCTCGCGGTGAGACGCGGGTGAGACCCTTCTCATCGGCCGTGGAGCCCGGCCCGCGCCGGGAGCCGGAGACCCCCGTTAGCCTTAGTCACCGTGAGGCCCATCCGGCGGGACCGGCGGCACCGGCGGATCACCCCCGCCCGTGTCACCTCCGCGGACGTCGTCCGCCGGCTGCTCGTCGCCGTCCCCGGTGTCGTGCTGGCGGTTGTCGTCGCGGCCGCGATCGCCGCGCCCGGGTTCGGGGTCGCCGTGACCGGCGGAAGCCTCCCGCCGCCACCCGACCTCGGCGGACCGATCCTCCTGCCGGCGGGCGTCTCGGCATCGCCCAGCCCGCCGTCCGCGATGCCCGTTCCCACCGAGCCCGCGCCGCGTGTCGAGAGCGACCTGGCTGCCCGGCGCCGGCTCGCGGCCATGGTCGAGGCCGGCCGGCTCAGACCCGGGGCGGAGGGGTTCGCCGACCCCACCGGGGTCCCCGCGGTGACGTACCGCCCGCTGCCGGCGGACGTACCGAGCGCGGACCCCGCGCAGGCCGCGGAGCCGGAGCCGGCCCCAGGGCGCGAGCCGGTGACCACCGAGGTCTCGTCGGTACCGGCGACGGCGTGGCCGGCGCCGTCCGCCCCGGCCACGCCGTCGCCGTCGAGATGAGGAGATTCTCATCCAGCGCACATGCGTGCCGGGGGATCCGTCGACCAGGCTGGTAGGTCGTGAGGCTGTCCCGGACGCGCCGCGTCGTGCGCCATGTCGCGACCTCCGCACGCCTGCACATCCTCGGCTGGCAGGTGCTGCTGGTGGCGGTCGCGCTCGCCGGGTCGGTGCTGGTCTCGCGCGAGGTACTCCTCGCCAGGGCGGACGAGCGGGTCGACCGGGGCCTGGCCCGCCAGGTCGCCGAGCTGCGCCGCCTCGCGACCGCCAGCGTCGACCCGCGGACGTCCCGGCCCTTCTCCGACGTGCGCGAGCTGCTCGAGGCGCACCTGGAGCGCACCATCCCGGGGTCCAACGAGACCATGCTCGCGCTCGTCGACGGCCGGCCGTTCCGGCGCAGCGCCGAGGAGCCTGTCTATCGGCTGGACAACGACCCGCGGGTGGTCGCGGCCTTCGTCGCGGGCCCGCAGCCGCGGTACGGGACGATCACGACGCCGGCGGGTGAGGTGCGGTTCGCCACCGTCCCGGTCCAGGTGGCGGGGGCCCCGGAGCGGGGCGTGTTCGCCGCTGCCGTCTTCGTGGACCGCGAGCGGGCCGAGGTACAGGAGGTGGTCCGGGTGCTGGCGATCGCCGGGTTCGCGGCCCTGGCTCTGGCCGGTGCCGGCGGGTGGCTGGTGGCCGGCCGGGTGCTCGCGCCGGTGCGGGAGCTGCGGCGCACCGCCCAGGCCATCAGCGACACGGACTTCTCCCGGCGCATCCCCGTGGCGGGCCGGGACGAGATCGCCGAACTGGCGCGCACCTTCAACAGCATGCTCGACCGCCTGGAGGACGCCTTCGCGACCCAGCGCGCGTTCGTCGATGATGCCGGCCATGAGCTTCGCACCCCCATCACGATCATCAGCGGGCACCTGGAGCTGCTCTCCGACGATCCGGCGGAGCGCATCGAGACCGTGGCCCTGGTCACCGACGAGCTGGACCGGATGAGCCGGATGGTCGACGACCTGCTGACCCTGGCGAAGGCCCGGCAGCCCGACTTCCTGCGGGTCGAGGATGTCGACCTTGTCGCGTTCACCGACGATCTGCTGTCGAGGGTCGGCGCGCTGGCGCCGCGGCGGTGGCGGCTGGCGGAAGCCGGCTCGGGCACGGCCGTGATGGACCGCCACCGGATCACGCAGGCGCTTGTCCAACTGGCGCAGAACGCCGTGCAGCACACGGGCGAGGGTGACGAGGTGCGCCTCGGCTGCCGGCCGCGTGCCGGCGTGGTCTGCTTCTGGGTGGCCGACTCGGGTCCAGGGGTCGCCCCCGAGGACCGGGACCGGATCTTCGAGCGGTTCGCCCGTGGCCGGCCGGGCCGCGGGACGTCCGAGGGCGCCGGGCTCGGCCTGGCGATCGTGCGGGCGATCGCGGTGGCGCACGGCGGGGACGTCCAGGTCCTCGGCGGGCCCGGCGAGGGAGCGACCTTCGAGCTGACGGTGCCCCGCCGTGGCCCGGCCGGTACGGCGCGGGCAGGTGCCGGCCAGAGTGGCGCGGGACGGGCTGACCAAAGCGGCGCGGGACGGGCAGGTGCCGGCCAAGGCGGCGCGGGCCGGGCCGGGGCTGTGGCCGGGGGGCGGGACTGAGATGGCCAACCGGGTGCTGATCGCCGAGGACGAGTACCGGATCGCCTCCTTCATCGAGAAGGGCCTGCGCGCGAACGGGTTCCTGCCGGTCTGTGTCGGTGACGGCGCGTCCGCGCTCGAGGTCGCGCTGCGGGGCGAGGCCGACCTGGTCGTGCTCGATCTCGGCCTGCCCGACATGGACGGCTTCTCCGTCCTGCGGCGGCTGCGCGGAGCCGGGGTGGACGTGCCGGTGGTGGTCCTGACGGCGCGCGACGGCGTGCGTGACACCGTGGCCGCCCTCGAGGGCGGTGCCGACGACTACATGTCCAAGCCGTTCCGGTTCGAGGAGCTGCTGGCGCGCATCCGGCTGCGGCTGCGGCCGGACCGGGCGCCCGAGGCGACCGTCCTGCGGGTCCGGGGGGTCAGCCTCGACCTGCGTACCCGCCGGGCCCAGGTGGGCGGCCGGACGGTCGACCTGACGGCCCGGGAGTTCGTGCTCGCGGAGATGTTCCTGCGCCACCCCGGCCAGGTACTGGCCCGCGAACAGCTGCTCTCCGCGGTCTGGGGTTACGACTACGACCCGGGCAGTAACGTCGTGGACGTCTACGTCGGATATCTACGCCGCAAGATCGGCGCGGACTGTATAACCACCGTACGTGGGATGGGATATCGGCTGGAAGCCTGACGGACCCGGCTCGCCGCATCCTGCCACATTATTCGGGCGGGTACCCCTCGATTCTTTCTTCGGATACCGGCGGCGCCGGCTGTGTGGCATCCTCCCTGGCGTGCTTCCACTGCTGGTGATTGCGCTGATCTCGCTCGCGTCCTGGATTTTCCTGGCGCTGTTCCGAGGATTCTTCTGGCGGACCGATCAAAGGCTGCCCGCCGGCGACGGACCGCCACCGGAACAGTGGCCGGCGGTAGTCGCCGTGGTCCCCGCGCGTGACGAGGCGGACGTCCTTCCCGACACGCTTCCCTCACTGCTCGCGCAGGACTATCCCGGGTGCCTGAGCATCATTCTGGTGGATGACGCCAGTACCGACGGGACGGGCGAGCTGGCCCGGGAGCTGGCGGCGCGGGCGGCGGCGGCCCGTCCCGAGGCGGCGGTGGCGCTCACCGTCATCGGGTCGAGCGAGCCGCCGGCCGGCTGGACGGGCAAGCTCTGGGCGCTGCGGCACGGCATCGCCGCGGCCGGCGCGCCCGAGTTCCTGCTGCTGACCGACGCCGACATCGCGCACGATCCGAGCTCGGTGCGCGAGCTCGTCCGGGCGGCGACGGCCCGCCGGCTTGATCTCGTTTCGCAGATGGCGCGGCTGCGGGTCAACACCGGATGGGAACGCCTCATCGTGCCATCCTTCGTCTACTTCTTCGCGATGCTCTACCCGTTCCGGTGGTCCAACGACCCGGACTCGCGGGTCGCCGCCGCCGCCGGGGGATGCTCGCTCGTCCGCCGCCGGGCGCTCGCCGACGCCGGTGGGCTGGACGCCATCCGGGACGCGGTGATCGACGACGTCGCGCTGGCCCGCGTGATCAAGAAGTCCGGCGGGCGGACCTGGCTCGGGCTCGCCGACCACGTCTCCAGCCACCGGCCGTACCCGCGGCTGGCGGACCTGTGGCACATGGTGGCGCGCACCGCCTACGCGCAGTTGTTCTGGTCGCCGCTGCTACTCGTGGGCACGGTTCTCGGGCTCGGCCTGGTCTTCGTCGCCCCGGTCGTCGCGACCATCGCCGGCATCGCCGCCGGAAACGTGGCGGTGGCCGCCGCCGGGCTGCTCGCCTGGTCGGTCATGATCACGACGTTCGGACCGATGCTGCGGTACTACGACCAGCCCGTGCTCTCCTCGCTCGCGCTGCCGTTCACCGCGGCCCTCTACCTGGCCATGACCATGGACTCGGCCCGGCGGCACCGCGCCGGCCGGGGCGCCGCCTGGAAGGGGCGCACCTACTCAGCTCCCGCCGGGAAGCGGGTCGGCCAGGGAGCCGGTCAGGACGCCGGCCAGGGAGTCGAGACGGCGGCGCAGGGCGAGGGCGTCGTCCGCCAGCGCGCAGACGAGGACCCCCGGTCCGGCCAGGGGCATCAGGGCGACACTGTCCCCTACCGCGGCGGTGACCGGCTCGAGACCGGTTGCCGGCCCGGCGACCAGGACTGACCCGACGGCACGGGCGCCGGCGAGTACCGCCGGCCCGGCCACCCCCGGGACGTGCGGGCCCAGCCGCAGCTCCTGGTGCAGCAGCGGCCGTCTCCGCGGCCCGGGGGCGGGATCGGGGGCGGTACCGGCGTCGGTGGTGGGCGCCGGGCCCGGTGCCTGGTCGACGTCCACCCGGAGGGAGGTCTCGAGGTCGCCGCCCGGCTCGCCGAAGCGGCCAAGGATGATCTCCTCGCGGTACCGCAGCCGCGCGTCCGCCGCCAGGATGATCTCGGTGGTCATCCGGTGGCGGGCTCCCCGGGCGACGACCGTCGGCTCCGGGAGGAACGACAGCGTCGCGGCCGGCCCGACCTGGGCCCGCAGCGCGAACGTCGACGGCCCGGCGCCGTGGCCGGGCAGGGCCACGGTCGCGGCCACCGACCGCACCACCAGGTGCGCCCCGGCGCCGACGACGATGTCCAGGCCCAGGTCGTCGCCGGCGAGCGGGCCACCCGCACCACCCACAAGGTGGACCACCACGACGCGCCCCGACCCGCCGGTGCGCCGCGGCAGCACGGGTACCGCCGCGCGCAGCTCGGTGATCCTGGCCGTCCCGCCGCCGTCCAGCTCGACCTGGAGCGCGGCGCGCGCCCGAACGGTCGTGCGGGACGGCGCCACGTGCGGGCTGACCGCGGGCGGGCTCGCTGCGGACGAGTTCACTGCGGGCGAGTTCACTGCGGGCGGGCGGGCGACGGCAGCTGGGCGAGGACCCAGTCGGCGACGTCCGAGGCTCCCGCGTCGGAGCGGAGGCTGGTGAACAGCACCGGGCGGTCGGCGCGCCCGCCGCGCATCGCGGCCGCGTCCCGGGCCATCACGGCCAGGTCGGCGCCGACGAGCGGAGCGAGATCGGTCTTGTTGACGACCAGCAGGTCGCTGCCGGCCACGCCCGGCCCGCCCTTGCGGGGCACCTTGTCGCCGCCGGCGACGTCGATGACGAAGATCTGCCGGTCGACGAGGCCGTAGCTGAACGTCGCGGTCAGGTTGTCGCCACCGCTCTCGACCAGGATGAGGTCGAGCCGGCCGAGGTCGGACTCGAGATCCTCGACCGCGTCGAGGTTGGCGGTGATGTCGTCGCGGATCGCCGTGTGCGGGCAGCATCCCGTCTCCACCGCGCGGATGCGCCCCGGGTCGAGGACCCCGGCCGAGCGCAGGAAGTCTGCGTCCTCGGTGGTGTAGATGTCGTTCGTCACCACGCCGAGCCTGATCCGCCCGGCCAGCGCCCGGCACAGCGCGGCCACCAGGGCCGTCTTCCCGCTTCCCACCGGGCCGCCGACCCCCACCCGCAGGGCCCGGTCGGTGGGCGCCGGCCCGGCGGGCGTGCCCGGCGGGCTCTGCCAGCGCGGGCCCGCGCCCCCGGACGCGGCCGGCGCGCCCCCGCCGCCGAGAGGCCGATCGTGTTCCAGGTGCACCGGTCGCTCCTCGTCTCGCTGGGTCTTGCTGGTCGGCGCTGGTCTGTGCTGATCGGCGCAGTCACGCGCGCCCCGGGCTGGCACCACAGCCCGGCCTGCGCAGCGTAGCCCCGTGCTGCGACAGTATGGAAACGGAAGATCGATAACGTTGTTTTTTATTGGGAACGGCGTTACGGTCGATGGGTGGACGAGATCGAGACAATGGATGTGACGGTTCTGGAGGCCGGGCGAACGAGCCTGCTGCACGCGCGGGTCGAGCCCGGTGGCCCGGGCCGGTCGGGGCGGGTGCTCGTCCGCCCGGCCGAGGGCGGCGGGCTGCTCGGGTGGCGCCTGCGGCCACAGGGGTGGTGCCGCGGCGACGTCTGCATCCCCGCGTCCGTCGCCGCGCGGCGGCTCGGCGCGGGGGAGCGGGGGCTCGGCGCGGAGGACTGGATCGACGTCGCCGAGTTCGCCGGGCTGACCGGGCGGCTCGCCATGGTCGACGCGGCGCGGGGGGTGGCCGCGCTCGGCCCGGCGGCGGCCAGCCACGAGCTGCGCGGCCTGCTCGACGGCGGAGCCCCCGACGCCGGTGTCGCGCCTGACGTGGCGCTGCCCGACCTGGAGGGCAGGCTGACCGCGCTGTCGGACCTGCGGGGGCGCAAGGTCGCCGTCGTCGCCTGGGCGTCCTGGTGCGGCTGCCGCTACGACCTGCCGGCCTGGGCGGCCCAGCACGACGAGCTCGCCGATCAGGGGTTCACCCTGGTCACGGTCGCGCTGGACGCGGACCCGGCGGCCGCCAGGGAGTGGATCGACGCCGCCGGCGGAAACCATCCCGCGTTGATCGACACCGACGGGGTGCTGGCCGGGCGCTACAACCTGACCAACGTCCCGACCGTGTTCTGGATCGACGAGGCCGGCCGCCTCGTCCGGCCGCCTGACACGCAGACCGCGACGGACACCTTCCGGTCCATGAACGGCATCGACTCCGCCCGCGCGCTCGCGGCGCTGCGCAGATGGGTGACGACCGGGCGACCGGGGCTCGGCGCCGAGGACGTCCGTCGGCACCTGCGCCCGCCGTCCGATGACGACCAGCGCGCCCGGCTGGCCGCCGCCATCGGGATCCATCTGTACCGCGCCGGCCAGATCGAGGCAGCGGCGGTCTACCTCGAGAAGGCGGGTCGGCTGGCGCCCCACCAGGTGGCGATCCGGCGCGGGACGATGCGGCTGCGCGGCGCCGACCCGTTCGGCCAGGAGTACTTCGACCTGCGGGCCGAGCTGGAGGCGAACGGCGTCCCGATCTACCGCCCGCTCCCGGACTGGCAGGCGGAGGAGACCGGCGCCGCACCGCCCCCGCCCGTCGAAGCGGCCGGGTCGGGTTGCGGTGGCGGGCGGCGCCCGCGGGTGGACCGGTGAGCGTCGCGGACGGCGCCGTCCGCCGTTCCCGTGCCGTGGCGGGGGAGGCGCTGCGGCGTGAGGCGATCGAGGCGGCCGCCGAGCTGCTGGTCAGCGCCGGCCCGCAGGCGCTGACGATGCGGCGTGTCGCCACGGCGATCGGCGCGTCGACCACCGTGCTCTACACGGTCTTCGGCGGCAAGGACGGCGTGGCCGACGCGCTCTACCGGGAGGGGTTCGAGCGGCTGCGGGCCCGGCTCGAGGCCGTCGTGGCAGCCGACCCGTTCGTCCGCCTGCACGAGCTGGCCCACGCCTACCGGCGCAGCGCGCTCACCGACCGGTCGTTCTACGCCGTCATGTTCGAGCGGGCCGTGCCCGGTTACGAGCCCGGCCCGGAGTCGCTGGAGGTGGCGCGCGCGAGCCTGGCCGTCCTCGTCGACGCGGTGCGGGACGCGATGGCCGCCGGGCTGCTCGGCGGCGACGATCCGGAGCCGGTCGCCCGTCTCCTGCACGCCGCCGCCCACGGCGCGGTCAGCCTGGAGATCTCCGGTCATCTGGAGGGCGAGGGCGCCCTGCGCTGCTTCCGGGAGCTGACCGCGGCGGCCTTCGCCGCCAGCGCGCGGCCCGCCGCCCGCTGACCCGGTGGCTCCATCAGGAGGTGAACATCCGGACCTCGGCGGTGCGGTGCCGTTCGGCCAGCAGGTCCAGCTGGGGCGCGCTCCCGGCGGGCAGGCGCTCCGGGGCGCGCAGCGCCGACGCCGTGTCGGCGGCCGCCGCGATGCGGTCGACCTCGGCGGCGATCTCGGCGAGGACACCGGTGACGGCCAGCGGGTCGAGCCCGAGCAGGCGGACGGCCGCCGTCGCCGGGCCGTTGACGGACGCGTGGGCGGCCGCCAGCGCCGCGTCCCGCGGCTCGAGCCCGGCCGCGGCGGCGACGATGCCGAGCGCCACACAGTGGTGTGGCGCCGCCGGATGCGCCGGGACCGCCCAGGCCGCGCGGGCCACCCGCATCAGGGTACGGCCCTGCGCGCGGCTGGCGGCCCGCTGGGCGGGCGAGGGCGTGCGGGCGTCGACCTCGGCCTCGAAGACGGCGAGGACGTCCGCCGCCAGCTCGGTAGCGGGGCCGGCCGCACGGACCGACCGGCACACCGCCGCCGCGAAGGACGCGGCGAGCAGCCCGGACGTCGCGAGGCGGCCGCGAAGGAACTCGGCGAGGTCCCTGAGCCCGGTGATGCTCCCGTCGAGCACGGCGGCCTCGACGCCTCCGGAGTGGGCATGCCCGCCGGCGGGTAGACGCCCGTCGGCCAGGAGCAGCAGCGCTGCCCGTGCCTCCACGTGACCTGTCATCGGTGGGTCCGCGTCCATCCACCTATCTTTGCCCACCACGCCCTGTGCCCCCGGCCCGGGCCGCCGGTCCGGATCGCGCGCGCCGTCGCAATCGACCGCCGGACCGGGTCCGGCAGCAGGTCACGTCGGCGACAGATCCACCATCGTGAGCTCCCGGATATGGCAGCGTTTGCGGCCGTCGCCGCGGAGCCGGCGGCAGGCCTGAAGTGCGGCCGGCAGCAGTCCGGCCGCGTCGGAGATGGGGGATAACCGTGTCTGTTCTGAGCTCGGGGCGACCCGCGCGGCTCGGGGGCATCCGCGCCCGAGTCGCGCTCACCCTGGTCACGGTCCTGGGACTGTCCTCAGGACTGGCCGCCTGCTCGGACCGCCCGCCGAAGCCCAGCTGCCGGGCCGGCTACGTGGCCGAATGGGATGATGATGACCACGAGTGGGAGTGCGAGCGGCGGGCGTCGAGCTCGAGCGGCACCGGCGGCAGCTCCGACTCGCGCCGGTCCGGTCGCCGCTGACTACACCGTCAGACGTTCGCCCACGCCGTCAGGCACCGCCCACACGGTCAGGCATCTGACCAACATCGTCAGGCATCCGCCTGACGTGCCGCTGGAGGCAACCGATGGGATCGTCCGTGCTCACCCCGTTCGCCGAGCTGGGGGCCTTCCGGCCCACGGACGCCGACCCGCCGGTGACGGCCGCCGGGCTTGATCTGGACAAGATCGTGGCGTTCTACCGGCGGTACGGGTTCGTGATCCTCCGCGGCGTCCTGGGCGAGCCGCTCACCACCCAGATCGAGACCGAGTGCGCCGCCGCCCAGGCCGGTGTGCTCTCCGGTGCTCTTCCCGCCCGCCACGGCTCCACCCAGTACCTCGACGACGCCGGCAAGGCCGCGCGCTTCGTCAACTACGTCGAGCACGTCGAGGAGCTCGCGCCGTCCGTGCGCGCGGCGGCGGCCCATCCGGTGCTGGTGGACGTCGTCCGTAACCTGATCGGTCCCGGGGCGGGCCCCGGAATCTGGCTGAACGACTCGGACAAGGCCGGCATCATCTACCAGGACGCCCGCCCGGGCCGCGAGTCCGGCTACAGCCGCATCGGGTGGCACTCCGACTGGCAGGCGATGCCCAGCCTGGACGTCTGGCCCGGGCTGGCGTTCACCATTCACATCGACGCGACGAGCCCGGCGAACGGCTTCCTGCGGATGGTGCCCGGCAGCCACCAGTGGGCCACACCCGCCCCGTACCGCAACATCAACGGTGTGGCTGTCCCGGCCGACGCCCGCCCGGCCGGCGGGTACACCGACACGCCGCCGCCGTTCGAGATGCCGCTCGGGTTCGAGAAGGTCCCCGGCGAGATCGCGGTGTACGCCGACCGGGGCGACGTCCTGCTCCACGACGCCTACACCTGGCACGCGGCGGCACGGGCGACCGACGACTCGGCCGTGCGCCGGCACGTGCGCGGCTCGTACTTCGCCGGGGATGAGTCGTCCTACCGCCCGCAGTTCGTCAAGAACGCCGCACGCTGATGCCGGGCGCGGTGCTGTGGCCGCGCCCGAGGTACGTCTCCCGCAGGTGGTGGACGTCCTCGGCGGGCAGCTCCACGCCCGCCGGTACGACGAGGTAGGCGTGCGGGGCGATCCGTTCGATGTGCCCGGCCAGGGCGTAGACGGCGCCGGCGGCGAAGTCGAGGAACCGGCGTTCCAGGGTCTCGCCGCCGTGCTCGAGATCCACCAGCATGGGAATGCCGTCGCGCAGGCGGTCCACCGGCTGGGAGAAGTCGTTGTAGTTGGTCGGCGCGACGATGGGCACGGTGGCCCGGGCCCGGGCTTTTCGGGGCGTGGTCGCGTCCATCGGGGTGCCTTTCGTGAGCCGGGCCAGGGGCGGCACAGCACATGATTCCCGACCGGCCCCGCGTTCCGGCGGCGACACGCCGAGACGGGACCACTACAGGCTGCGGGCACGGCGGCGGCCGTGGGTCAAGCCCCCCGGAGGTCCGAGAACCCGGCCGCGCGCCATCCCCGGCGGGCGCCGCCGGCCCTGGATGAGAGGCAGGATCAGAAGAGGAAGTACCGCTGGGCCATGGGCAGCTCGGCGGCCGGAGCCGCCTCCACCGCCTCGCCGTCGATGCGCACGGTGAAGGTGTCCGGGTCGACGCGGATGTCCGGCGTCGCGGTGTTCTCCGGCAGGTCCGCCTTGCCCCGCCGGCGGACGTCCGCCGTGGCGACCATCGGCTTCGCCAGGCCCAGCCGCTCGTCGAGGCCGTCCTGCAGCGCCGCGGGCGCGACGAACATCAGCGAACTCGCCGCGGCCGGGCCGGGGGCGGCGCCGAACATGGGCCGCGGCAGCACCGGCTGCGGGGTCGGGATCGAGGCGTTCGCGTCGCCCATCGCCGCCCACGCGATGAAACCGCCCTTGAGGACCAGCGACGGCCGCACCCCGAAGAAGGCCGGCTCGTAGAGCACCAGGTCGGCCAGCTTCCCGGCCTCCACCGACCCGATCTCGGCGTCCAGGCCGTGCGCCACCGCCGGGCAGATCGTGTACTTGGCGACGTAGCGCCGGGCCCGGTTGTTGTCGGCGACCGTGTCGCCGGGCAGCGCGCCGCGGCGGCGTTTCATGACGTGCGCGGTCTGCCAGGTCCGCGTGACGACCTCGCCGATGCGGCCCATCGCCTGCGAGTCCGAGCCGATCATCGAGATCGCGCCCAGGTCGTGCAGGATGTCCTCGGCCGCGATCGTGGACGGCCGGATGCGGCTCTCCGCGAACGCCAGGTCCTCGGGCACCGACGGGTTCAGATGGTGGCAGACCATCAGCATGTCGAGGTGCTCGTCGAGGGTGTTGACCGTGTGCGGCCGGGTGGGGTTCGTCGACGACGGCAGGATGTTCGGGAACGACGCGACGGTGATGATGTCCGGCGCGTGCCCGCCGCCGGCACCCTCGGTGTGGTAGGCGTGGATCGCCCGGCCGGCGATCGCGGCGAGGGTGTCCTCGACGAATCCGGCCTCGTTGAGGGTGTCGGAATGCAGCGCCACCTGCACCCCCGAGGCATCGGCGACACGCAGGCAGGCGTCGATGGCCGCCGGGGTGGTGCCCCAGTCCTCGTGCAGCTTGAAGCCGGCCGCGCCGGCGCGCAGCTGTTCCCACATCGCGTCCTCGCTGACCGTGTTGCCCTTGCCGAGCAGGGCGACGTTGACCGGCCAGCCGTCCATCGCGGACATCATCCGGTGCAGGTTCCACGGCGACGCGGTGACGGTCGTCGCCTTGGTGCCCTCCGCCGGCCCGGTGCCGCCGCCGATGAGCGTGGTGACGCCCGTGCCGAGGGCCTCGGGGACCTGCTGCGGGCAGATGAAGTGGACGTGGGTGTCGACCGCGCCCGCGGTGAGGATCTTCCCGTTGCCCGCGATGATCTCGGTGCCGGGGCCGATCACCAGATCCGGGTGGACGCCGTCCATGGTGTCGGGGTTGCCGGCCTTGCCCAGCGCGCTGATCCGTCCGTCCCGGATGCCGACGTCGGCCTTGACGACTCCCCAGTGGTCGAGCACGACCGCACCGGTGATCACCAGATCGGGTGCGCCCTGCGCGCGGGTGGCGCGGGCCTGGCCCATCGACTCGCGGATGACCTTGCCGCCGCCGAACACCGCCTCGTCGCCGGTGGCCGTGCCGCCCGGGCCGCGGCTGAGGTCGTCGGTGACCTCGATGAACAGGTCGGTGTCCGCGAGGCGGATCCGGTCGCCCACCGTCGGCCCGTACAGGGTGGCGTACCGGGACCGCTCCAGCTCACTCACTCCCCGCTCCCCTTACGGTCACCGCGGCCACCGTCGAGCGGGCCGGCCCACTCCGGGCGCAGCCCCGGGACGACCCGGGCACCGGCCAGGGCGACCAGCTCGACCTCGCGCTCGACCCCGGGCTCGAACCGGACGGCGGTGCCCGCCGCGACGGCCAGCCGGTAGCCCCAGGCGGCCTCGCGGTCGAAGTCGAGAGCCGGGTTCGCGGCGGCGAAGTGGTAGTGCGACCCGACCTGGACGGGCCGGTCGCCCGTGTTGCGCACGACCAGCACCCGGGTCGGCCGGCCCGGGTTCAGCCGCACCGTGCCGGGCGCGGTGACGATCTCGCCGGGGATCAAGGGGTCGCCGGGGATCAAGGGATCGGCTGGTGGACGGTGACGAGCTTCGTGCCGTCCGGGAAGGTGGCCTCGACCTGGACCTCGGCCAGCATCTCCGGCACGCCCTCCATGACGTCGTCGCGGGTCAGCACGCCCCGCCCGGCCGCCATGAGATCGGCGACGGTACGCCCGTCCCGCGCGCCCTCGAGCAGGAACGAGGTGAGCAGCGCGGTCGCCTCCGGATAGTTGAGGCGCAGCCCGCGTGCGCGGCGTTCCCGGGCCAGTCCGGCCGCCACATGGATGAGCAGGCGTTCCTGTTCATGCGGGCTCAGCAGCACGAGCGCGAAGCCTACACGCACCCGCCCGCCGGCCCGAACCACCCGCGCCCCGGCCGCGTGCCAGCCCTGTCGACGTCCCTTCGCGCCCACTTCGTGCCGTCTTCGCGCGGGGCCCGGCCGCCGGTTTGCGGACATCGTCATTTCGACCGGCCGGTGCGCCCGCCCGCCGGTTTCCCTTTTCGTCGGTGTTTCTCGCCGGTGCCGCCGAGATGACGTCGGTGATCTCCCCGTTTTCGGATTCGGTGGCCCGGATCGTGAAATGGCCCGATGTCCCGGGAACCGTGGGTCCCGATGCCTGGTAACTGGTTGTTCACGTGACCGCGATAGGTCCGATACTCCTGCTTTCTAGCGTCCGTGGAACCGCCTGGCAGGTCGGATGGGAACGGCTGAACGGGGTGTCGCGGGCGCGTTCGATGGGGGTTCGGTGGCAACAGGCAGCAGCACGGGTTTCGGCAGACGCGGGTTCCTGCGCGGGGGAATGGGGGCGACGGCCGGGGCGGCGCTGCTCGCGCTCGGCGGCGGCGGCCTGCTCGCCGCGTGCGGTGATGACAGCAGTGACGGCGGCTCGTCCGGCAGCGGTTTCGGTGTCCTCGACATCCGCTTTTCCTGGATCAAGAACACCGAGTTCGCCGGTGCCTACATCGCGGATCAGAAGGGCTACTACAAGGCGGCCGGCTTCTCCGGCGTCAACATGATCGCCGGCGGCCCGTCCGCGACGCCACAGGACACCGACGTCGCGACCGGCAAGGCGTTCATCGGCATCTCCGCCCCCGACATCACCGGCAACGCCATCCTCAACGGCGCACCGATCAAGATCGTTGGCGCGCAGTACCAGAAGAACCCGTTCGCGATCGTCTCCATGGCGGACAAGCCCATCGCCGGCCCCCAGGAGATGATCGGCAAGAGGATTGGCGTGCAGGCGACCAATGAGAGTGTGTGGACGGCGTTCCTCAAGGCGAACAAGATCGACCCGAAGTCGATCGAAAAGGTGCCGGTCGAGTTCGACCCGCTCCCGCTCACCACGGGCACCGTGGACGGCTGGTTCTCCTTCGTCACGAACGAACCGAACCTGCTGCGCGTCAAGGGTTTCGAGGTGACGACCTTCCTGCTCGCAGACCACAACTACCCGTTGGTCTCCGAGACCTACATGGTCCGTACCGAGTCCATCGACAAGGAACGGGACAAGATCAAGGCCGCACTCACCGCCGAGATCCGCGGATGGAAGGACTCGCTGGCCGATCCCGCGCTCGGCGCGCACCTGGCGGCGACCGTCTACGGAAAGGACCTCGGTCTGGACGAGGAGGAGCAGACCCTGGAGAGCAAGGACCAGAACGCTCTCATCCTCACCGCCGACACGAAGGCGAACGGCCTGTTCACGGTCACCGACAAGCTTGTCGAGGAGAACATCGACACCCTCGGGATCGCGGGCGTGAGCATCACCGCCGAGGAGCTGTTCGACCTGTCCATCATCAAGGAGCTCTACGAGGAGAAGCCTGATCTCGTATGACGACATCGGCCACGCCCACACCGGAACCCGCCTCTGCCCCGACCCCGCCGACCCCGCCGGCCGCGCCCGACGGGTCCGGTGTGAGCGTGACCGGGCTCGGCAGGGAGTTCCGCATGGGCCGCGGTCGCGTCGTGGCCCTCGACGACGTCAACCTCGCGACGGCGGAGGGCTCGTTCATGACCCTGATCGGCCCCTCGGGCTGCGGCAAGTCCACCGTGCTGCGGATCCTGGCGGACCTGGACGCCCCGACGGCCGGGACGGCGCTGGTGCACGGCGAGGTGCCGTCGGTGGCCCGCCGGGCGCACCACCTCGGCATCGCCTTCCAGGACGCCGCCCTGCTGCCCTGGCGGTCGGTCGAGGCGAACATCCGGCTGCCGCTGGAGGTCAGCGGCCTGAAGGCCGAACGCAAGGTCATCAGCGACCTGATCGCTCTCGTCGGGCTGACCGGCTTCGAGCGGGCCCGGCCCGCGCAGCTCTCCGGCGGCATGCGCCAGCGGGTCGCGATCGCCCGCGCCCTCGTCGTGCAGCCCAAGGTGCTGCTGCTCGACGAGCCGTTCGGCGCCCTCGACGACATGACCCGCCAGCGCCTGAACTTCGAGCTGCTGCGCATCTGGAGTGAACGCTCGACGACCACCATCCTGGTGACCCACTCGATCCCCGAGGCGGTCATCCTCTCCGACACCGTCGCGGTGATGACCGCCCGCCCCGGGCGCATCGCGGCGCGCGTCGACATCGACCTGCCGCGCCCGCGCACCCCGGAGATGCTGCGCACCGCCCGGTTCCACGAGCTGCACGACGAGCTGTCCACGCTCCTGTTCGCCGGTACCGGCCCGACGGCAGGGGAGGCCGGATGACCCGGCCCGCGTGGCTCGGCGGGACGATCGGCGTCGTCGGCCTGGTCGCCGTGTGGTGGCTGCTCGCCGTCACGCTGCTCGACCGCGGAAGCGTCGTGCCCACGCCCTGGGAGGTCGTCCGTGCCCTGGGGGACGACCATCGCCTGCTCTGGACGTCCGCCCGGTCGACCGTGTCGATCGCGGCCCAGGGCTGGCTCGTCGGCAACGGCCTGGCGATCGGCCTCGCGGTGCTGTTCTTCGGCGTCCCCGTCGTCGAGCGGGTGCTGCTCCAGATCGGGGTGGCCTCCTACTGCCTGCCGATCATCGCGATCGGCCCGATCCTGACCACGGTCTTCGACGGCAGCACGCCGCAGAAGGCACTGGCCGGGATCTCGGTGTTCTTCACGACGCTGGTCGGCACCCTGCTCGGCCTGCGCGCGGCCGACCCGGCCAGCCTCGACGTGATCCGGGCCAGCGGCGGCGGCGTCGTCCACCAGATGCGCTACGTCCGGCTGCGCGCAGCCCTGCCGAGCACCTTCGCGGCGCTGCAGATCGCCGCGCCGGCCGCGATCCTGGGTGCGATCATCGGCGAGTTCCTCGGCGCCGACCGCGGCCTCGGGATCGCCATGGTCAACTCGCAGCAGGCACTGGAGGTGCCGCGCACCTGGGCGCTGGCCCTGGTCGCCTCCACCATCGCCGGTCTCGGCTACGCCCTGACCGCGCTGCTGGCCCGGCTGCTGACGCCCTGGGCCCCCCGCGGTAACCCTGGAGGCGCCCGATGAGCACCGTGACGCCGGACACCGCATCGTCCGGCGGCCGTGGCAGCCGGGTGGCGGGGGCGATTGCCGCGCGGGCCGGGCGGACCCTGCTCTCGGTCGTCGCGTCCACCGCGGTGATCGTCGGGCTCTGGTACGCCTTCATCGAGGTCTTCGACCTCAACGCCCTCGTCGCCAAGGACCCCGGGGCGGTCTGGAAGTACCTGTTCACCGAGCCGGACGCCGCCCAGAACCGTTCCGTCATCCTGGACGGCCTGTGGCACACCCTCGGCGACGCCGCGGTCGGCTACGTCGCCGGCACCCTCGCCGCGCTCGGCGTGGCCGTCGCGTTCGTGCTGAACCGCGCGGTCGAGCAGTCGCTGATGCCGGTGGCGATGATGCTGCGCTCGGTGCCCCTGGTCGCGATGACACCGCTGCTCACCCTCGTCTTCGGCCGCGGCCTGCTGGCGGTCTCGGTGATCGCCGGGATCGTCGTGTTCTTCCCGTCCCTGGTGAACCTGGTGTTCGGGCTGCGCTCCGGGCCCGCGGCCGCCGCCGACCTCGTCGTCGCCCACGGCGGCGGGCCGTTCACGGTGCTGCGCAAGGTGGCGCTCCCGAGCTCCCTGCCCGCGCTGTTCGTCTCGGCGCGCATCTCGGTACCTGGCGCGATCATCGGCGCGCTGCTCGCGGAATGGTTGGCCACCGGCAAGGGCCTGGGCTACTTCATGCAACGCGCGCAACAGACGTTCGACTACGGCGGGGTGTGGGCCTCGGTGGTCGTGATCACCGCCGCCAGTGTTGCGGTCTACGCCCTGGTGGGCCTCGCCGAGGCCGTCGTGCTCGCCCGGTACGGGCCCGGCCCGACCCGGCGCGGGTGAGCGGCGTGGCACCCCGCGGCGGGCAGCCGGCGGCCGTCCGAGTGCGCAACCGCAGGTCACGGGCTGTGATGTGGCGCACCTGGCACTGCTTGCTTCCTGACACCCCACCACGCGACGTGTCGCTCCCGTACGAGAATGCGGTTGTACAGCAATGCGTCGGAACGTGCGGGTGTGGTCGCGTCGTGGCGGGGTCGAGGTCGGCCCGGCCGCTGCGGGGCTCGCTGCGCGGGTCCGTGGCCGGGCGGTCGGCGGCGTCGACCGGTGAGTTCCGGAGGGCGTCATGACCGCTGAGCGGGACGTCGACCGTACGGTCGACGCCGTCCCCTCCCACGCGCTCCCGGCCGCACCCGTGCCGGTGACACCAGGGCCGGCCGCGCCGGGGGTGGTGCCTGCCGGGCCGTTGCGGTCGCTTCCGCCGCTCGCCGCGCCCGCGGTGGCGCGGGTGCCCGGCCGCCGCCGGGCGACGCCCGTCCCCGGCCGCGCCGGCGCCGCGCGCGGCAGCCGGGCCCCCCGCCCGGTGACGGTGCCCACTCCGCTGCGCGAGCCCCTCACCCCCACCCCGGACGAGCTCGAGCGGCTGCGCGACATCGCCACCGGCCGCGCCGAGGCCGACTTCGCGATCCGCGGCGGGGTGGTCTTCGTCGTCCAGTCCGGCGAGATGATGCGGCGCGACATTCTCATCGCCGGCCGCTACATCGCCGCGGTGACCCGGCCGAGCGCCGTGGGCGCCCGCCGCAGCCTGGACGCGGCCGGCCGGTTCGTGCTCCCGGCCTACGTCGACGCCCGCGCGTCGGTCGAGCGGACGCTGCTCGGCCCGGGGGAGCTCGCCCGGCTCGTCGTCCCGCGCGGCACGGTGACGGTGCTGACCGACCTCGCCGAGATCGAGCAGATCCACGGCCCGCGCGGCCGCTCGCTCGTGCTGCGCACCGGCACACCGCTGCGTGTCCTGCCCCGCGGCCCCGCCGGCACCCGCGACGGGCTCGCCGGCCCGTCCCGTCCCGCCGCGCCGCACGAGGGCAGCGCGCCCTACGACACCACCGGGCCATATGAAGCGACCACGCCGTACGAGGCCACCGCGCCGCACCAGGCCACCGTCGAGGCCGTGGACGTCGCGCGTGCCGTCCCCCGGCAGGTGAGCCCGCTGACGGGGGTGCCCGGCCCGTTCATCGGGAGCGCCGGGCCCGCCGCGTTCCTGCCGGGCGCCGCCCATCTCGTCGGCGGGCCCGCCGGAGCCGAGATGCCGCCGGTGGGTGGCGGTCTGATCTCCGATCACCTCGACGACCGGGTACGGGAGGAGATCCGAGCGGGCGGCGCCGCCGTCCGTGTCGTCCGGGACGCCACCCTCACCCCCGCGCGCGCCTTCGGCCTCGACCACGTGCTCGGCTCGATCGCTCCGGCCCGGCTCGCCGACCTGCAGATCGTGCAGGACCTGACCGCGCGGCTCCCCCCGGACGTCGTGGTGGCCGGTGGGCGGATCGCGGCCGAGCGCGGCCGCGCGCTGTTCGACAACTTCGACGTGGCCCCGATGTGGGCGTCATCCTCGGTGCGCCTGCCCGCCGGCCTCTACACCGGTTCGTTCACCTCACCCTGCATGCACTGGAGCGGCCGGCGCGACACCCGACTCACCATCGTCGACGTGCGGGCCCCCGCCGTCGCCACCAGCCCGGCGGCCCCGATCGGGGTTTCGAGGGTCTCGGCGTCCTCGGTCGGGCTCGGGCCGCTCGGCGCGGGCGGGGAGCCGCCGCGGGTGACCGTCACCCGGGTGGAACCGACCCTGCGTGACGGTGTCGTCGTCGCCGACCCGTCCCGAGACCTGCTCAAGTCGGCGGTGCTCGACCGGTCCGGCCGGGCCGACCGTGTGCGGGTCGGGATGGTTCGCGGCCTCGGGCTCACCCGGGGGGCGCTGGGAACGACCGCCGGGGCCGCCCCCGGCGACGTGGTGATCGTCGGTGCCGGCGACGCGGACATGCTGACCGCGGCCCGGGCGCTGGAGGGGATGGGAGGCGGGTTCGTCGTCGTCGAGCGCGGCTGGGTGCTGGCCGCCTGCCCGCTGCCGGTGGCGGGCCTGATGAGCGACGCCCCCTGGGAGGCGGTGCTCGGCCAGCTCGCGGCCGTCGACACCGCGGCCCGCGACCTCGGCTGCCGGCTCGCCTCGCCGCTTCGTCTGATCGCCCAGCTCGGTAGGGAGCTGTACGTCCGGCCCTGACGCGGTGGTCAGCCGTCCGAGACGCGCCGCGCCGGCAGCGCCGGGCCGCCCTCCGGGATGGCCCAGCCCCGCAGCGCGGGGTGCGCCGCGGCTGCCGACCCTCGCGGCGCGCCTGCGCTGGCCGTCGCGGAGCCGCGCGGCGCGTCCGCGGCCGCCGTCGTGGACCCGGCGCGTTCGCCGCGCCCCGCGGGGCGCGGCGAACGCGCGTGCAGCTGGCTCGCGTCATCCCGCAGCGCGCGGCGTACCTGGGCGGACGGCACCCAGATCCGCACGCCGCCTCCGCTGGCGACGTCCATCAGGCCGTTGTGAACCATGTCCGTCAGGTGCCGGCGTGCCCGGTCCTTGTCGGTGCCGAGAAGCTCGGCGACGTCGGCCGTCCGCAGCGTGCGCCCGCCCAGCCCGGCGGTGAGAACCAGCAGGTCCGGCAGCGCCAGCGGACGTCCGCCGTACTCCCGGCCGACGGCGAACAGCGCGAACGCGAGATCCGCGGGTTGCCTGGGCAACACGGCGACCACGGTGTCGGCGGTCGAGCCGGTGTGGTCCGGCGCGGCCAGGCCGTTGCGGAGCTGGGCGGCGTGCGCCCGGCGGATCCCCCGTCCGGAGCGGTCGGTGATCCCCGCCCGGCGGAACGCGTCCGCCAGCAGCGGGCTGCGCGGCCGCGGGGGCCGCGCGAGCAGCCGAGCGGCGGGGTCGCGCACCGCGTCGGCGTAGCCACCGGGGCTGGAGATCTCGACGCCCTCACCGGTCCACTGCACGTGGACGGCACCGGGCGCGGTGTAGTCGCGGTGGACGAAGGCGTTGGCGAGCAGCTCGCGGAACGCCTGCTCGGCGTAGGCGGGCACGCCGGTGCGCACCAGCTCGTAACGGATCTCGCGCTCGGGATTGCGGGCCCGGAAACGGGCCAGCAGCTCCTCGGTGAGACGCAGCAGCGGCCAGCGGAAGAAGTCGTTCATCCCGTCCGTGGGCTCGCCGGTCTCCGGCCCGATGACCTGGATGGCGGCCTCGTGGTTCGGCACGTGCGCCCGCAGCGCCTCGGGCTGCCCGAACAGCAGCACCGCCCCCGCGCAGAGGTGGGTGCGGCCGTCCTCGACCAGCGCGACGCCCAGTGACCGCGCGATCTGCTCGTCCGACATCGCGGCGAGCGTGCTGTCGCCGCGGCCCCCGGCGGCACCGACCAGCCGGCGCAACCGGTCGAACTCGCGCGGGTCAAGGTCGTCCCAGCTCGCCGCCGAGACGCTCGCGGCGAAGTCGGCCACTGTCACGTCGGCCCCCTTCATGTCGGCCACTGTCACGTCGGCCACCTGCCTGATCACATGGTAGGTCGGTGCCGTCGTCCGCCGTGCCGGCTTCAGTGTCGGATATCCGCTGCCCTGGTGGGAGAGCTGCGGGCTGCCCTGGCGACGACAGCGGCCAGCACCCGGCGCAGCGCCACGCCAGCCGCGTCCGCGCGGATGCTGACCTCCGCGGCCGTCCCCCCGTCCCCGGAGATCAGCGGGAGTCCGTCGACGGTGAAGCGCTCCTGCAGGGCGAGGTCCTCGTCGAGCACCGCCTGCTCGAAGCGGACGGCCTCGGCCAGCCGGGCGGGATCACCGTCCAGGTCGTCGCGCAGGATGCGGGTGTAGACGCGGGTCGCGGCGGCGTTCTCGGGCTGCAGGCAGAACAGGATCGTGTTGGTGATCCCGGCGTCGGGGTACTCCAGCCGCAGCCGCAGCATGAACGGCGGGCGGTACACGTACGTCGACGTGCGGCGTTGGATGAGCGGGCGGAGCCCGGCCGCGACCCCCGGATCCTCCGGGTTGGCGACCTCCTGGTCCATCCGGACCAGGAAGCCGTCGCCGTCGGCGTCCACCCGGTACGGCGCGACGACGGTCTCCTCGCCGGCGCCGATGGTGGCGGCGTGCACGAACGGGAAGTGCGCGGTGTCGAGGAAGTTGTCGGCGAGCAGGCCGGCGCAGGCCGTCGTGCGCGCGGCGGGCAGCCAGGCGTCGTCGAACCCGTCCTCGGCCGCCTCCGGCAGCTCGATGATGTCGGCGAACGGCTCCGCGGGCGCGATCCACACCAGCCCGTGCCGCTCGGTCACCCCCCACGGCGGGATGGCGCGGGCCCGCCGCGGCGCCGGTATCCCCGGGCCGAGCGCCGGTACCGCGGTGCACTCCCCGGACGCGACGAACCGCCATCCGTGGTAGCCGCAGATGATCTCGTGGCCCTCGACCCGTCCCGCCGACAGCGGGGCGAGCCGGTGCGGGCACCGGTCGGCGAAGGCCGCCACCTGGTCGTCGAGCCGGGCCAGCACCCACGGCTCGCCGAGCAGCCGGACGGCGATCGGCTCGTCGGCGAGTTCGGACGACCGGGCGACCGGGTGCCAGCCGTGCCGCAGCGCCGGGTCGGTGTTGGTCAGGCGACCGGTCATCGAGTTTGCCTCCCGGCGGTCAGATCTCCCGCTCCGGTATCCGTCCCTGTCTTCGCTCCGGTCTCGGCTCCGGTCGACTCCGGTCGGCTCCGGTTCTCGGCGCCATCCCATCACCGAAGCGATCCGGGGTTTCGGGCGGGCGCCCGATGTGTGTCACTCCGTGACATTTCGAGGGGTGGTCGTCGTCCGTGCGTACCGGGTCGCCTCCGGCGACTCTCAACAGTGAACACAAAGATACGTAGAGCAGTGTTCGTTGAACATCGACGTAACGTCCCACCACTATCGTCGGGCCCATGACGACGCCCGGCGGTCCGTCCACCGCTCTGCACCGGCCCGGGACGGTCGGCGAGGCCGTCGCCGCCCTCGCCGCCGAGGCACGGGCGGGCCGGCCGGTCGAGCTGCTGGCCGGCGGCACCGATCTGGTGCCCGCGCTGCGCACCGGGACGCGCCCGCCGGCGGCGATCGTCGCGCTGCGCCGGGTGCTGGAGCTGCGGGTGCGCGGGGCAGGCGCGGACACCCTCACGATCGGCGCCGGGGTCACCTACACCGAGCTGGCCGGATGGTCACTCTCGCCCGGCCTGGCGGCGACGTCCCGGGTGGTCGGGTCCGTCCAGATCCGCAACTGCGGGACGGTCGGCGGGGCGCTCGGCTCCGCCAACCCGCGCGGCGACCTCCTCACGTTCCTCACCGCGGCCCAGGCCGAGGTACTGCTCACCTCCGAGGACGGGTCGCGTGCCGCGGGCCTGGACGACTTCCTGAGCGCCGGCCGCCTGCCGGGCGAGCTGGTGACGGCGGTCCGGGTGCCCCGCCCGAGCGGCCCGCAGACCTACCTCAAGATCGGTGGCCGGCAGGCCGCGTTCCCGTCGCTGGTGTCCTGCGCGTTGCTCGTCGACCGGGTCCGCGAGCGGGTCTGCTGCGCCGTGGGCGGCGTGGCTGCCCGGCCGTGGCGGGTGGCCGAGGCCGAGCGGCTGGCCGCCGCCGACGTCGACTGGTCCACCGGGACGGCCCCGGCCGCCCTGGCACGGCGCTTCGGTGAGCTGGCCGCGGCCGGTGTCCGCGCGGCGCCGCCGCTGGGAGAGGACCCGCGCCATCCCCTGGAGTACCGGGTGCACGCGGCCGGCGTGCTGGCCGCCCGGGCCTTCGCTCGATGCCTCACGGCCCGGTCGGCGCCGCGGCGTGAGAGCGCCCCGTGAGCGGCGGCGTGCCTGGTCCCCTGGGCGGGGAGCGCCGGCTTTCCTACCACCTGAGCATCGACGGCGCCCGGCGCGCCGTTACCGGGGCGCGGCTCGAGGAGTCGCTGCTGACGGTCCTGCGGGAGCGGCTCGACGTCACCTCCGTGAAGGACGCCTGCGAGCAGGGCCGGTGCGGGGCCTGCTCGGTGCTGCTGGACGGCCGGCTGGTCACGGCCTGCACCGTCCTCGCCGCCGACGCCGCCGACGCCCGCGTGGTCACCGTGGCCGGGCTGGGCCCGGGTGGGCCGGCCGCCGCGGTGCGTGCCGCCTTCGTCGCGCACGGGGCGGTCCAGTGCGGCTTCTGCACCCCAGGCCTGGTCGTGGCGGTCACCGACCTGCTCGCCCGCCGACCGGGCGCCGACGAGGATGAGATTCAGGAGACACTGGCGGGCAACATCTGCCGGTGCACCGGGTACGGCCGCATCCTCGCGGCGGTCCGCGCCGTCCAGGCGGGGCGGGGCGGCCCGCCCGGGTGGGCATGACCGGCCGGGCGCGAGGCGTCGGGGGGTCGGTGCTCCGTCCCGACGGGTTGGCCAAGGCCGGCGGGACGTTCGTCTACGCCGGCGACCTCAGCGCCCCCGGCATGCTGCACGCCCGGACCCTGCGCTCGCCCCACCCGCGGGCGCGCATCCGGCGGGTCGACACCGCCGCGGCCCTGCGCATCCCGGGAGTCGCCGCGGTGGTGACGGCGGTGGACGTCCCCGGTGTGGCGACCTACGGCCTCATCGTGGCCGACCAGCCGGTCTTCGCCGCCACCGAGACCCGTTACGCCGGCGAGCCGGTCGCCGCCGTCGCCGCGGTCGACGCGCCGACCGCCCGGCGCGCGCTGGCGGCCGTCGAGGTCGAGTACGAGCCGCTGCCGCCCCTCGTCGATCCCGAGGTGGCCGCCGGGCCGGGTGCCGAACCGCTCCACCCGGACGGCAACGTGTTCCGTGAGATCACCCTGAGACACGGCGATCCCGACGCCGCCGGCCCGGTGGTCGTCGAGGACAGCTACCTCGTCGGCATGCAGGACCAGGCCTTCCTCGCGCCGGAGGCGGCGCTGGTCGTGCCGGCCGCCGACGGGGGCGTCGACATGTGGCTGGCCACCCAGTGGCTGCACTCCGACCGCGAACAGATCGCCGCCTGCCTGGGGCTGCCCGAGGAGCTGGTCCGGCTCGAGCTCGCCGGCGTCGGCGGCGCGTTCGGCGGCCGCGAGGACGTCACGCTGCAGGTCCACGGCGCGCTGCTCGCCCGGGCCACCGGGACGCCGGTCCGCATCGCCTACGACCGGGTCGAGTCCTTCCTGGGCCATCCGCATCGCCATCCCGCCCGGATGTGGTTCCGCCACACCGCGACCGAGGCGGGTGACCTGATCAGCGTGCACGCGCGGATCGTCATGGACGGTGGGGCGTACGCGTCGTCGTCCCCCGCGGTGATCGCCAACGCCGTCACGCACGCCGCCGGGCCGTACCGGGTGCCGAACGCGCGGCTGGACGGGCTCGTCGTGCGCACCAACAACCCGCCGTGCGGGGCGATGCGCGGGTTCGGGGTCCCGCAGGTCACGATCGGACACGAGGCGCAGATGGACCGGCTCGCGGACCGCCTCCGGATGGACCCGGTCGAGCTGCGGGTGCGCAACGCACTGCGGCCCGGCGACGTCCTGCCCACCGGTCAGGTCCTCGGGCCGCCGCTGCCGGCGCGGGAGGCGATCGAGGCGGTCGCGGCGCGCCCGCTGCCGGCGGCGCTCACCGCCGCCTCGCCGGTGACGGCCCGTCCCGGGGGGCGCGGCGCGCACGCGGACCTCGCCCGCGTCCGCCGCGGCGTCGGATACGCCCTGGCCTACAAGAACCTTCTGTTCTCCGAGGGCTTCGACGACTCCTCCACCGCGCGGGCGCGGCTCGAGCTTGACGCGGACGGCCGGCCGGTCGCCACGATCCACAGTGCGTGTGCCGAGGTCGGGCAGGGGTTCGTCACGGTCGCCGGGCAGATCGCGCGGACCGAGCTCGGTGTCGACGAGGTCGTGCTGCGCCCCGCCGACACCGGGGTGGGCAGCGCCGGGTCGACGAGCGCGTCCCGCCAGACCTGGATGAGCGGCGGCGCCGTGCGCGGTGCGTGCGTGGCGGTGGTCGACCGGCTGCTGGCCCGGGTGGCACGTCGGCTGGGCCTGCCGCCGGAGGTCGTCGAGGCACCCCGGCGCGCCCTGGTGATCACCGGGGGTGAGATCGTCGGCGCCGAGACGGGGACCCGGCTCACGCTGGCCGAGGCGCTCGCCGCGGGACCGGTCGAAGCCGAGCACACCTTCCACCACCGGCGCACCACCGCGCTGGACGCGCACGGTCAGGGCGATCCGCACGTGGCCTTCGCCGCGGCGGCGCACCGGGCCGTGGTGGACGTCGACCTCGACCTCGGGCTCGTCCGCGTCGTGTCGATGGCGCTCGCGCAGGACTGCGGCACCGTGCTGAACCCGCTGTCGCTGCGCGGGCAGGTCGAGGGCGGCACCGCACAGGGACTCGGCCTGGCCGTGATGGAGGAGCTGGTGACCGTGGACGGCGTGGTGACCAACCCGACGCTGCACGACTACCTGCTGCCCACCACGGCGGACGTCCCCGCGCTGGACTTCGTGGCACTCACCCACCCGCAGCCGGACGCGCCTTACGGGGTGAAGGGCGTCGGGGAGACCCCGACCTGCACGGCGACCGCCGCGGTCCTCGCCGCCGTCCGGGCGGCGGTCGGGCGGGACCTGCGCCGGGTACCGGTCCGCCCGGTGGACCTCGTCGATCTCGCGGATCCGGTCGATCCGCTGGGCGGTGCTCCGTATCTGGGGAATAAGGCAGCCTGGGGAGATGGAACGCGGATGAGCGGATGAGTGGTGGGCAGGCCGGTGTCGCGACGCCGCCGGACGCCGTCGAGGTGATCCGGTCGCGTCGGGTCGTACTGCCCGACGGCGAGCGCACCGCGGCCGTCCACGTCGTCGACGGCCGGATCACCGCGGTCACCGCGCCGGGCGAGGTGCCATCCGGCGTCGCCGTCACCGATCTCGGCGACCTCGTGCTCATGCCCGGCGTGGTCGACACGCATGTCCACGTCAACGAGCCCGGCCGGACCGAGTGGGAGGGCTTCGCCAGCGCCACCCGGGCCGCGGCGGCCGGCGGCGTGACGACGATCATCGACATGCCGCTGAACTCGATCCCCCCCACCACCTCGCTGGACGCGCTGGCCGCCAAGCGGGCGGCGGCCGAGGGCCGGGTCGCCGTCGACGTCGGTTTCTGGGGCGGGATCATCGGCGCCGACGCCCGCCGGCTCGACGACCTCGCCGCGCTGCACGACGCCGGAGTGTTCGGGTTCAAGGCGTTCCTGGCACCCTCAGGGGTCGAGGAGTTCCCGCACGTGAGCCTCGACGTGCTCGCCGCCGCCTCCCGGCACACCGCCCGGATGGACGCCCTCACCGTCGTCCACGCCGAGTCGCCCTCCGTGCTCGCCGAGGCGCCTGAGGCGGCCGGCCGCACGTTCGCCAGCTGGCTGCGCTCCCGCCCGCCGGCCGCCGAGAAAGCCGCGGTGGCCTCGCTCGCGGCGCTCACCGCCTCGACAGGCGCGCGTTTGCACGTCCTGCACCTGGCGGCGGCCCAGGCGCTCGACGACGTCGTCTCCGCCCGCGAGGCCGGCCTGCCCATGACCGTCGAGACCTGCCCGCACTACCTGACCTTCACCGCCGAGGAGGTCCCCGACGGCGCGACCGTCTTCAAGTGCGCGCCGCCCATCCGGGAACGCGCGAACCTGGACCGGCTCTGGGACGGCCTGGCCGCCGGCCTGTTCGCCGGCGTCGTCACCGACCACTCGCCAGCCACCCCGGCGCTGAAATCCGTCGAGACCGGTGACTTCGGGACGGCCTGGGGTGGCATCGCCTCCGTCCAGCTGGGCCTGGCCGCGGTGTGGACCCAGGCACGCCGCCGCGGGCACGGCCTCGTCGACGTCGTCCGGTGGATGTGCTCCGGCCCCGCCGACCTGGTCGGGCTGGGCGCGCCGGGGCTCGGCACCGGCGGGGCGGGCGCCGCACCGAGCGGCACCAAGGGACGCATCGCCGTCGGCGCCGACGCCGACCTTGTGATCTTCGACCCTGACGCCACGTTCGTCGTCGAGCCGTCCCTGCTGCACCACCGCCATCCGCTCACGCCCTACGCTGGGCGAACGCTTGACGGCCTCGTTCTGGCGACCTACCTGCGGGGCCGGCGGGCGGACGGCGACCGGCCCGCACGCGGCCGGCTGCTCGCCCAGTGACCCACCAGCCGCGCCCCGGCTCGTCGCGGGCCTGCGCCCGTGTCCAGCCGCCCGTCCTGTCCGCCTGAGCAGCCCGAGTAGAAGAAGGAGCCCGCACGCTTGACGTCCTCCCCCGCGTGAACGCGGGGGATTCCAACTCCTACACACCCACCAGAGGAGGTGTGGAGTGTTGAGGTTCGCGGTTCGCGGGCGTGACCGACGCCGCCCCTCCCCGCGCGGTCACGGCCCGTCCAGCCGCGATGTTGCATGCCGCGTTCACGTCCGCGTTGGCCGTA